>NZ_QPJF01000017.1:0-85324 GCF_003337665.1 Halanaerobium sp. ST460_2HS_T2 | reverse complement strand
AATGGGTAAACCAGAAAATATTAAATCTTTAAGATCACTAATTGCTTAGAATTTAAATCTTTTAATATCTTTTTTAAAACCTGTATTCATAGGTTTATTTTGTCATGTTTAATTTTATTAGAACATTTTCTTATTCAATTTTTTTAAATCTAAAAATTGAACTAAACCCATCACTTACAGTTTTTCACTATTTTCTTTGCCTATTTTGCAAACACCTATAAGTAACTTAATGATAAAATTTTTTAAAAATAAAATCCATTTAATTTAATTTTAGTCATTAATATAATTCTGTGTTAATTGAAATAATCCTTTTAATATTCTGAAAATAAATACTGTCTTTTTAGCTTTCATCTCTATTTTAATAATTAAAAACTGGCAATTTTTAATTATAATAATATTTTTAAAGGAATCTTATGTCTAATAGCTAAATAATAAAATATGAAACTCGAATTTAAAAAGGGAGAGTGATATTATGAAACATTCGATGATTATGGCAATCTTGATTGACAAAAGAACTGATGCCGCTCCGGAAGTTCAGAAAATTCTGACTGAACACGGCTGTATAATTAAAACTCGTCTCGGTATGCACGAAAGCAGTACCTGTGCTGATGAAGGAATGATTATTTTAGATCTAACCGCAGATAATACTGAAGTTGAAGCTTTAGAAGCAGAATTGAATTCTATTGATGGGGTAAATGTTAAGAGTATGGTTTTAGATTTTGATTAAAAATTTTGGACTAGAAAATATAACAATGCTCCCCGTTAAATGAAGATTCTACTTTCATTCTTCATTCTCAGGGAGCATTTTCCTAGGAGCAATATTACTGAATCCACTCATATTTTATCTATTCATAATTGTATGGATTGTCACAGCTACTAAAATCAACAAACCATAAATTAATAAAGTCCAGAAGCCAGACAAACCAGCAGCAACAATTCCTGCTTCTAAAGATCCAATTAAAAAAGCACCAATAAAGGTCCCTAAAACTGTTGCTTCTCCTCCAAACATTGAGGTCCCTCCAACAAATACTGTAGCCACTGTCATCATCAAATAACCTTCGCCCATTGTTGGCCACCAGGTTCTCATTCTAAATACATCAAGGATTCCAGCAAAAGAAGCCGCTGCTCCCATTATCATAAAAGCATAAATTTTTGTTCTATCAACATTAATCCCCATCATTCTAGTTGCATCTTCATTATCACCAACAAAAAGTACATGTTCTCCAAATTTATGTCTAAATAATACTGCCCAGAGTAAAATTGATAATAATAAAAACCAAATTGCCTGAGCCGGTATATTAAAAATTTCTCCAGCAAAAACTTTATAAAGAATATGGTCACTTACTTTCATAGAATAAGCTCTTCCCTGAGATAAAACATTACTTAAACCTCTGATAAAAAACTGCATTCCAATAGTTACTACAATTGCAGGTATTCCTATCTTGGTAATTAATACACCATTGAACATTCCTATAAATGCCCCAGTTAAGAGACAGGAAATAATCCCCAGAAAAACACTCCCAGTAAATTGAAAAGTCAAAGCAAAAACAAATCCCGACAGTGCCATAACGGAGGGAAAAGAGAGATCAATTTCTCCCATAGCTAAAATCAAAGTTAAACCCAGAGCCATTACCCCCACAAAAGGAACTGTACTTAAAAAAGATCGATAAATCTGAGGACTTAAAAATACAGAAGGACTGGTAATAATAAAAAGTAATAAAACAAAAATTGCAATTGTAAACAGAGCGATTTGAGTCTTAAATCTTTCCCATATTTTTGAGTTTAATAATTTAGAATTCATTTCCACCCCTCCCTTATTTAACTTTAGTAACAGATACCAACTCTTCATTCAATTGATCCAGAGAAATTTCATCTTTTATATATTCTCCCACCACCTTACCTCTATCAATTGCTACAAATCTATCTGATACCGGATAAACATTAGAAATATTATGAGAAATATAAACACATGATTTACCCTGTTCTTTAATACTTCGAATAAAATTTAAAACTTTTCTGACTTCCTGTAAGGATAAAGCCATGGTTGGTTCATCAAGGATAACTAAATCAGCATCAAAATACATTGCTCTTCCGATTGCTACTCCCTGCTTTTCTCCTCCGGAAAGGGTTTTAATATTTGCTTCCGGATTGGCTCCAATCCCGGTAAAGCCCATTAACTCTCTCATTATCTTTTGAGTCTCTTCTTTTTCTTTTTTAACATTGATAAAACCGAGAAAATTTGTAAGCTGTCGTCCTAAAAAAATATTTCGCCAGAGTTCTTGTTTTTTGGCCAGCGCCTGTTCCTGATAAACAGTTTCTATTCCCAGCTGATGAGCCTTTTTAACTGAGTAATTATGGGAATCAATTTTTTCTCCTTTTATATACATTTCCCCTTCATTAAAAGGATGGAGCCCGGTAATAATCTTTATTAAAGTAGATTTTCCGGCTCCATTATCTCCCAAAACACCAACTATTTCATTATCTCCAACATTAAAATCTATTCCACGCAGAGCTTTTAAGCGGCCATAATTTTTATGAATATTTTTCATTTCAACTAATAAGCTCATACTTCTCCCTCCTGACCTAATAGCAGCTGAGTTAAAACAACAGGGGCCTTACGGCCCCTTTAACAGCCTTTATTTTATCTGATACCTTCTTCAGCTAGTGGAGCAATCATTTCTATATTACCCTCATGAATCAAACCAGCTCCAGTATCAATATGCAGTCCAGAAAATTGGAATCTCTTTGTTAAATAAATCTGCATTACTGGTAAAAATCCCTGTAGATATGGCTGCTGATCAAGTACCAGATCAGTATAGCCTGATCTAATTGCATCTGCTGTTGCAGGTGAAAGATCAAAACCTGCTCCATAGATTTCATCTGGACCAAAATCTGCTGCTTCCAGATAAGACTGCATAGAAGCTGTTAGATTTCCATGGTCAGTTACTACTAAATCACAGTCAGGATTTGACTGAAGATAACCTGTGATTACGGGAATACCATTAGAAGCATCTTTATCAACCTCTGCAGAAATTTCCATGTAATCTACTTCTACTCCGGCTTCTTCTAAGGCATCAATAACCCCCTGAGTTCTCTGACCCCGGGTAGGTCTGGATTTTAGACCCCAGACTAAGGCTTTATCTCCTTCTCCTAGTTCAAAACGATTTACACAGCCATTACCTAGGAGCTGTCCGGAAGGATAAAGTTCCTGACCTACATAACCAAAGCCATCTGCCTTATATCTTTCTTCCAGACGAGGTAAGGTTGTATTCTGACTGGTAACAATAATTCCTTTTTTTCTGGCTTCTTCTACAAAAGGCTCGTAAGCATCATCACCAGGGTGTCCCATAACAGCAATTCCATCCGGATTTGCTGCTACAGCCTGCTGAAACTGACTGACCATCATCTGAGGGCTCCATTCTGACCACATATAATGTACATTTACTCTATCACCTAGAATTTCTGCAGCTTTAACAGCTCCATTATAAACTACAGTGGCAAAAGTTCCACCTGGACTACCACCGGGAAAGAAATAAATTTCTACAGGATCTTCTCCTTCCTGAGCAGCTGCAGTTGCTGTAAATAAAACAGCAATAAGCATTAAACTGAAAGTAATTAAGGATATCTTCTTCAACATTTTCTTACCTCCTTTTAAATCCCTCACAATTAAATTTTTACTGATATCATTTCAGCTGCAGATAAATTATTTAGTACTAAAATCATAAATTGTAGTTGTTTCGTATACTTCCCCTGGTCTCAGCACTGTAGAAGGGAAATAATCTACATTTGGTGAATCAGGAAAATGCTGAGTTTCTAAACAAACTGCATAGTGTTTGTCATATACTTTATCTTCCTTCCCAGTTATAGAACCATCCAAAAAATTACCTGTATAGAGTTGAATTCCGGGTTCAGTTGTATATACTTCCATCATAATTCCACTGCCTGTATCATAGAGAGTAGCAGCTACTTCATTTAAATTTCCTTTAGTATTTAAAACATAATTGTGATCATAACCGGCTCCATTTTCTAGCTGCACAAAATTATCATTAATTCTAGCACCAATTTCTGTAGGCTCTCCAAAGTCCATTGGGGTCCCTCCTAAATCAGCAATCGCACCGGTGGGAATCCATTCATTATCAATTGGAGTATAGGTATCTGCATTAATCATCAACTCATGATCTAAAATAGTGTCATTAGCTCCATTGAAGTTAAAATAGGAGTGATTTGTTAAATTACAGATTGTAGGTTGGTCTGTTACTGCCCGATAATTAATTACCAAAGCATTACTGTTGGTTAACGTATAGCTCATTTCAATATCTAAATCCCCGGGATAACCTTCCTCGCCATCACGACTCAAGTAGCTCAAAACTAAAGTTACTTCTCCATTTTCTTCAAACACTTTAATATTCCAGACTCTCTGATCATAACCAACAAAACCACCATGAAGATGATTATTACCATTATTTTGAGCAATAAAGTATTTTTTCTCATCCAGAGTAAACTGTCCATCAGCGATTCTGTTACCATATCTTCCAATAGCAGCACCAAAATTATTTGGGTTATTTAAATATCCATCCAGACTGTCCAGACCTAAAACTACATCAACCAGCTGGCCATCTTTGTCAGGTATTTTTAGAGCAGTTATTCTTCCCCCATAATTTGTCACTTTCATTTCTGCACCACTGTCATTTGTTAATGTGTAGAGATATACCTGTTTCCCCTGATATTCTCCCCAGTGCTCCATCATTACATCTGCTGCATAAACTGATAAATTAAAAGCTAGAAAAGCCACACCTAGAATCAAAACAACCATACTTAAGCTCTGCACTCTACTCAACATTTAAAAACAACCTCCTTTAAATATTATGTAGGCTGGAGTAGAGTAATTTAATATGTAAAGATAAATGAAATATTTTTCACAATCTTAAACTTTTTAATAAGCTGGTGATTTAGTTAGAATAAATTGAATGGGTTTTAAAAAAAGTGAAGTAAATAAAGTAGAGAGTATAAGAATTGAAATAAAATTCAAATCTGGAGTAAAGTAAATTTCTCTGAAGTGGGATTTAATTTAGAAGTGTATAAATTCAATCTTATTTATTAAATATATAAGTAGCTTTATTCTAAAAAAATGTTCTTATTTTACATTTTCCTCTATTTTTATAATAGCACTACTATTCATAATTGTCAATTAATTATCCGAAGAAAAGATTTTGGTTCAGGTTCTGTCGCTATATAAACTGCTTTACCTTTTCCAAAATCATTTTCTGTAACTGCAGGTCTGCCAGCATAAAAATCAGCATCTGGAATTAAAAAATCTACAGCAATATTATTATAAGAAGCATGATAGTAATTTTTAATCTGATCAAGATATTCAAGATCAATACTTGGACCACTAGAAAAACATTATACCATCAGCACCATGAGCAATTGTCTGATAGCTCTGCAGCCTCATTTCTCCAGGCCTTTTTAATGCATTATAGTCCTGCCAATTTTGCTGGCTTGGAGTCTGCTCCATTAAAATAAATGGCTTACCGTTTTTTAAACTCCTAATTATATCATGATTCATCGCTATATCGGCAGGTGCATCTTCATTTGTAGGATAATTATCCCAGGAAGCTATATCATTATTTTCCGCCCACTTAAATATGTCAAGAGCAGGAGAAAATACTGTTCATTTTTAATTTACACATAATTTTACTCCTCCACAGAATATACTATTTCTTTTTCTTGCCTTTCCTGCTGCAGTTCTCTATAAATAGGTAGATAAAGCTCCTGATCTCTAATCACACAGCCAGCTTTTTTCTTGTTGGCCTTAAGCTCAGCACATTTGCTGCAGCTGATACAGACTTTCGATTTATCCATTTCTCCTTTTTCGAAAATATCTCTGGCAAAATCAGGATAGGCAAATCCCTGGCGGCCAAAACCAGCTAAGTCAGTCCAGCCTTCTTCAATCATTCCTGCTGCTGCATTAGCTCCAAACTGCCTCAGCCAGCTAAATCCTGTTCCGACAACCAGTGCATTTTCCAAGTTATCTTTAGTAAACTTAGTTAAAGAGAGCAATCTTTTAACCCCAATCTGAGGAGGCTCTGGAGGCTGATAACCACCATTATCATAGGGACGATTAACATGTGGTTTTAAATAAGGAGTGCTGGCAGTGATATTTATCAGCTGTACCCCGAGTTCCTCCAGCTCCCTGATCAGTCTGGCTGACTCTTTCAGCTCAGGCTTTCCATCCTCATCTGCTGCCCAGCCTCCGGCTATAGCATCATAGATATTTAGGCGAACTGCAATATCAATGTCTACATTTGCTTTAACCTTTTTTACTGTCTCTTTTAGAAATCTTGTCCGATTTTCATAACTCCCACCATATTTACCATCTCTATTTTTAGCTGCCAGCAGTCCTGAAAGTAAATAGCGGTGGCAGCTTTTAATATCCACTGCTTCAAAACCGGCCTCTTTTGCCAGTTTAGCCGCATTTAAGTAATCTAGCTGCAGCTGCTCAAGTTCAGCATCAGTTATAATCTGGAAATCGTTTTCTGATATGGATACAGAATCAAGCTTTTTATCTCTAGCAGCTATTAGCTTATTTTCTCCAAAGCGGCCAGAATGAGTTAACTGGGCTACTGTATAGGGATTACAGTCAGATTCTTTTTTTATTAAGGTGATTAATTCCTTAAATTTAGCGAGATTAGCTTTATTTAAGAATAATTGACTGCTGTTAGCTCTTCCACCCTTATCAACAGCTATTGCCTCCAGCCAGATTAAACCGGCTCCACCAGCAGCAAAACGCTTGTATCTTCTTTTGGTCAGCTCAGAAGGTGTTCCATCATCATTAGCATCTGCTCCCTCCATCGGATGAATTGCAATCCGATTTGGAATTATGTTCCTTTCTGTTTTGAGTTGATTTTTCAGTACTTCAGTATTCCCCGACAGGGGCAGCTCAAAATCAATCCCATTGAGATCTGACCTCAGTTCTTTAAGAGAACTATAATTAAACTTTTTATTCTTCATTTAACCAAATCCTCCCTTACTTAAATGGATTAAAAGCAGTATAGTTCTCCACATTTATCCATTCTGTTTTAACTGCCCAGTCTACCTGCTCAAGATCAGATATTAATTTCCTTTCTGCAAAAGCCTGATCTATTAAATCATCAATCTCCTTTAAAACTGTCTGGTATTCTCCCTCGTCATTAGTAAATTCTTCTACTAAATCCTGGGGAATAGCTTTGATTTTTTTAGCTGAATCATAAGCTCCATTAATTGCCACAGTAAAACTTCTTGTGTTTTCAGGAGTACAGTATAATTCTTCAATCAGACCCAGCTTTTTATCTGCTGCTATTCTAAATACTTCCTGATGAGGATTTAGACCTTCATTATCCATCTCAATTACCTGACCATTATTTAATTCAATTTTTGTCTTCTCCTCTTCCATATGCCATTCTATCTTACCCTCTGTTCCCACAATTTCCATATAAGGGTGTCTAAGTTTTTCAGGAACATGAGTTACATAAAAATAGATTTTTGTCCCGGTGGTAGTTTCAGCTTCCAAACAGGAGTTATCATCAGATTCAATATAGCTGTGAGCTCTGTAAAGTTCTGCCCGCACTCTTTTTAATGCAGCTGAACTCTGCATGTCATTACCAGCCAGAAAAATCATATTATTTAAATAGTGGGCAAAGGCATTATGCATTGGACCATCTAAAACAAGCTTTCCCATTTCTATACTTTTACCGGCCCAGTCATTACGATCATAATAAGATTTAAAGCGGGGCCAGAATCCCTTAGCTGCTATTTCTTTAATTTCACCTAACTTACCCTCTAAAATAAACTGCTTAATTTTTCTAATTGTATTAGAATGAATAAACTGAAAACCGACAGAAGTAAATCTACCTGTTTCCTTTTCCGTTTTCATAATTGCATCTAACTGCTGAACAGTTGGTGCAGGTGGTTTCTCCATCAAAATATCATAACCTGCTTTCATACCTTCAATTGCCATTTCAGCATGAGTCGGAATAGAGACAGGCAGTCCAATTATGTCAACACTATTTTTAGCATCTTTTAACAGACTTTCATATGAACTGTAAATTGCAATCCCCTTATGTCTAAGCTCTCTAACTTTTTCAGCATTTTTAACCTGATCCTTAACTACAACAGCAGTCAGTTTCATTTTCCCCTCTGCTTCAAGCTCTTCAAGGTTATGAAGATAACTGTCGGCAAAATTACGAACCCCAACAACTGCAAATCCTACTTCTTCCATAAAATTACCTCCTAAATTATTTGCTTACTATTTTTCAAAAAATCATTCTTTATTTTTTGTGAATACTGGGTTATAGCAATCTCAGATTCCTCAATCTCTGGATGCCACATTTTTTCCCATTCTAAAGAAAGATAGCCGCTATAATCAATATCATTTAAACTGCTTAATAATTGATTAAGCTCCAGCTCTCCAGCCCCAAGCAGTACATAATGATCTTCAGCTTCAGCTAAATTAATCCAGTCCTTCAGATGAACATGATAAATATAATCTTTTATATAACTGATTGTTTCTGACATCTCTTCACCGGCTCTAACTGAGTGAGCCACATCCCATAAAATCCCACAGCTTTTCAAGCCGGAATTCTCAAATATTTTAATTAAATCCTTACCCTGACAGAGATCATCATGAGTTTCCAGCAGGACTTTAACTCCTCTGTCTGCCGCATAATCATCAATTTCCAAAAATGATTCTCTAATCCAGGCTATCACATCTTCCAGGCCAAAAGAATTCTCAGCTGCCGGCCCAAATGTTCTAATATAATCAGCACCGATATCAGCTGCCAGGTCAATCATCTTTTTCAGCTGCTCAATATTCTCCTGGCGCAGACTAAAATCCTGATAACCAAATCGTGTATAGGCTGTAATACAGGGAATCTCCAGCTTGTTTTTTTCAAATAATTCTTTCAATTTTTTGCGTTCTTCCTGAGAATAATCAACACTTAGATGTGGCTCTTTAGCTCTTAATTCAACCCCATCATAATTATTTTCAACAGCATAATTAATAACTTTATTTATACTCCAGTCTGTACAGGCTAATGTACTAAAAGATAGTTTCATCATATATTTAATAGAGAAATACAAAAGCCTTTAATCTCTATTAAATTTTCACCCCCTTTTCCATAGATTTTTAAAACTCCTGCCGCCTTAATTACCAGACCAGCAGGAGTCAATTATAGATTGCCTTTATTTGAAGTCACTTTAATAAATCTCTTTAATTAAAGTTCAGAATAAAATTTCTGCATTTCGTAAAAGGCCAGCTTTTTATGGCTCTTATCAGGAGAAAGCAGTCCTTTGCGGTTATATCCCTGCTGGTATTTATTAGTTCTTCTTGGACAGCGGAAATCAAATAAAATCCAGGGGCTTAAACCCTTAATATATTCAATCTCTCCCAGCACCTCTGTCTGCTTTTTGTAAACTTGAAGTTGATAATCCTCTGTAAAGAGGTCATCTTTTGTTCCCCTCTCTCCACTTAAAGCTCCAGCTCCAAACTCAGTAATCACTACTGGTTTATCAGGCTTGGAGTTTTCCATACAGTCAATTAATTTTGTAATATCAGGGATATACCAGCCATAATATTCGTTCTGTCCAATTATATCAAGATATTCGGTCAGCCTATCAGCAATTCTGTTGTTTTTTTCGTCAACCAGGCAGGCGGCAGAGACAAGTCTTATTGGATCTACCTCTTTTGCTTTGCTGGCAAGTCCGCTCATAAACTCCAGCCTGGCATCTGTATCTTCATTTTCATTTCCAACAGACCAGATAATAACACTGGCTCTATTAATATCCCTCTTAATTAACTCTAAAAGCTGATTTTCCGCATCATTATAAGTTCTTGGATTTTCAAAATCAATAGCCCAGTAAACCGGAATCTCTTCCCAGAGCATAACCCCCATTTGATCTGCAATCTGAGCAACCTTATAGCTGTGTGGATAATGAGCCAGACGAATATAGTTACAGTTCATCTCTTTGGCCAGCTTGATATTTTCAATTACTTCTGCTTCAGTTACCGCTTTTCCATTGGCAACACTTTCTTCGTGAGTAGCTATTCCCTTAAGGAAAATTTTCTCTCCGTTTAAGTAAATATCTCTACCCTCAACTTCAATCTGTCTGAAGCCAATTTTCTCTTCAATTTGATCTCCGGCATAGCTTAAAATAACCTGATATAATTTAGGATTATCAGGACTCCAGAGCTCAGGCTCAGCTGCTATAGTAACTTTAGCCTTAGCATTTTCAAGCTGAATTTTTTCTTCAATTTCAAGTTCTGGAATTCTAATTTCTGCCTCTTCATTTAGGTCTTTTCCGACTACTTCCAGTTTTAAATCAATTTCCTGATAGGAATCTGCTGCCAGGGCCAGCGAAAAATCCTTAATGTAGGTTTCCGGTAATCTGATCAGTTCCACATCTCTATAAATTCCACCATAATTAAACCAGTCTGTGTTTTTAGTCGGAACTGCTTCTCTGCGCCTGGTATTATCAACCACAATCTGTAAGTCATTCTCTTTTTCTAAATGCTCTGTAATCTCAAGCATAAAAGAAGTTGAACCACCCTGATGATGACCCACAAATTTTTTATTTAAGAAAATATAGCTGTCATAATTAGCTGCTCCCAGTTTGAGAAAAACTTTATCTTCACCATGGTTTATATATTTAAATGATTTACTGTAAATTGCCGGTCCCTCATAGTAGAGGTATTTATCTGATTGAGTATTCCAGCAGGCAGGAACCTTAATTTCCTCCCACTGCTCAAAATCATGGTCTAATGGTAATTCCAGACCTGATTTGTCTTCTTTTTCATTTGCATACCAGTCAGCTCTTAAAAAGGTGTCATACTGATCAATCTGAAAATTCCAGCGTCCGTTAAGTGACTCCTTCTCTCTGCTTACATCATAGACCATAGAATTATGATCAATTAACGGTTCAAAATATTTTTCTTTATAATCTTCATCGTGCAGTGCCCCTATATAATTTTCTCCTTTATTTTCTGCCATTTTTCATCTTCCTTTCTCGCTTATATTTAAGTAAAGTGAATTGAAATTTAATTTATAAATCGGGAAAAATCTCAAAGCTAAATTTCCCAGAACAAACTTCTTCTTTAAGTTTAAAATCAAGCAAATATAATTTTTTTATTTCTCCACTGTGGGCTTTAAATTCTTCAGAATCCAGCTTAAAACTAAAGATCTCTGCTTCATATTTTATTAAAACTGAATTGTTTTTACCTTTAAGCCTAATTAAATTATCTCCAGCCTCTTCTGCCTCAAAAAAGCTGACAAATCTCTCAGTTATAGTTTCCTCTCCAGTAAAACTAAAACTGTCTTTTACAATTAGATGGCCACTTTTTCTATTAATTATAAACTGCCGCTGATAGTCTTTTAGACTTTTCAAATTATAAGCCTTTTCCAGCCTGAAAGAAAATTTAAGCTCTTTACTTTCTTTTTCAAATTTATTTTCACTGCTGGCAGCAGCTTCTCCTGCAGTCTGATTTTGTCCTGCAATAATAGGAAGCGAATGACCGCGAGAGCTGTTAACAAGATAGTCATAGCGTCCAGCCCCAAAATAATCTCGGCTGTATTCTCCACTTCCTGGATCTACCAGAAAACTCTCTCCAGCAAAATGATAAATAAAGCTTCCCAAATCATTGTGATTGTGGGGCTCATTATTATTTCCTGCCTTTGCCGCTACAGCCAGCTTATTGCCTTTAATCTTATTTTTATAGATAAGCCACTCTGCCTCTGTTTCATAGCTGCAGCTCTCGTTCTGATAAAGCTTATCTAGACCAGCATCAAGTTTAGCTGTTTCAGAACCAGCCTCAATCTGGATCTTTTTTTCAGCAAAAAATTCCGGCTGCAGCCAGAATAAATCTCTAATAACATGAGGCCAGCGGTAACAGCTGTCACTGTGAAAATCAGCCCGATATTTTAATTCAGGCAGTTTAAGTTCCGGATAATTCTCTTTCAATTTTGAGCTGAGTCCGGCGCGGAAATTAAAAGTAAGAGTGGTATCAGAAAATGAAATAACCTGGTCTCCACTTAGAAAAAATTTCTGCTGAAAAAGAGCAATTTTTCTTACTTTTTGAGAATCAAATAAATCAATTTGATTATTAGATCTCTTTTTTAGTAAATCAGCAAAATATGTATAAAATGAAAAACCATAATTCCAGTAGGATGGTCCCTCCTGAGAAATGCCATCTTCAGCAAAAGAAGAGAGATAGACATCCAGACTTTTAAGAACTCGTGCTAAAATTCTGCTCAGTTCATCCCTGTCTTTCAGCAGATAAATAGCAGAACTCCCTATAGAAGCAGCACAAACTGCTGACCAGTTCATTTTTAAACTTTCCCAGTGATATGAATTTTTCAAATCACTGAATGGCAGCAGTACTCTCTCTATTATTTCATTTTTTATTCTCTCTAAAAGCAGATTATCCAGTTCTGATTCCAAAAAATAAGCAATTTCTGCTAGAGCAAAAGAAGTTTCTGCTGCAAAGAGATCAATTACCTCTTTAGAATTTTTAATAAAATCATCAGCAGCCTGCCAATTTTTCAGAGATGAAATCCTTGAGCCTGTCTTTGAGCTAGAATCATTACTATATTGATCCCAGTCTAGATGTGCAGGTAGAGCCCAGGTGAATTCTCCACAAATTTCCCAAATAACTTCTTCTAAAGCCTTTAAATATTTATCTTGATGCTCACTGACCAGTGACATTACAGCCAGTGAACATAAAGCCTCTCTTCTTGCAAAATACTTATTTTCATATTCTTTACGGGAACCGTTTTCAAAAAAACGCTTAAAATCACTTAAGCTTAAAACTGGAACAGCTTTTTCAGTATATTTTTCGGCACTTTCTTTAAGCTGATTTAATTCTTTATTTAAGACTTTAGATTTTTTAAGCTTATTTATCTTATCCTCAATATTTTTCAAAAATAGCTCATTTTGATTAAAATCAGATTCTAAAGATTTACTTAAATCATAAAAATTCATCTTTCCACCTCTTTAAAGTGCATGATCTGCAGCCAGATTTTCTCCGCTCCAGATTTTTTTAGCAGACCAGGCTTCTGCTGGAGCTGACCAGAATTCTGAACTATTATCAAGTCCTAAAGCTAAAAACACTTCACTTGCCAGATAAAGACTGCCTGTATTAATATAATGTTCACCCAAATCAGGCTGATTACCATAAAGGCCAATATTCAACCAACCATTCTGATCAAATACATTCTCTGCAGACATCACTTTTTTAATTACAGCAGTTAAAGCTGTTCTTATCTGAGCCGGATTTAAGGATTCAGGCAGCTGCTCATTTAATGAAAGCTGTGATAATAGCTGAAAAACTCCAAACCTGTAGGTAATAGAACGACCAATCGGTGGATAACTTCCATCAGCAGCAATCATTTTTTCTAAAATTTCTCCATAGCGCTGAGCTCTGCTTAAAACTTCTGCTTCCATCTCAGCAATTTCCGGGTCTTTATCTTTCATTACCTTAATAATATCGAGCATCATCGGCTGAATTACAAAACTATTATAATAATCAAAGTGAAATTCTGGTCCGTCACCATAAACTCCATCTCCCAGATACCAGCCCAGATGTTCCCTCATCGCATAGTCAATTCGAACTGAATCATAATCTTCTCCCATAAAAGCAAGAGCTGCCTCGACCATTGCTGAAAAAAGAAGCCAGTTACAGTAGTATGGTTTTATCGCCCGGCTGCTTTTTAAAGCTTTAACCAGATTATTTTTTGTCTGCTGGTCAAGCTTCTGCCAGAGTTCCTGAGGAGCCCTAATAACTGCCTGAGCTAAAAAAGCAGTATCAACAAGCGGCTGCCTGATCTGGTCAGCAAAAACCATATAATCTGCAGAATCAGGGTTGACTGCATTTTTAATTGACTTTCGTGCTAACTTAGTATATTTCTCCAACCTTTTCTTTTCTGCCGAATCTAAATCCACCTCTTTAGAATTAAGTTCAAGCCAGGGAGCAATCCCACTCAGTGTGCGGCCAAAGGCTTCCAGATAACTGAATTTAACTCTATCATCTTCACCTTCAACCGGCATTTCAACTTTTAATTTTTCCTGACTTAAATTTTCTAAAACAGGATCAGTAATTTTAAACATGTTCTCTAACCAAAATTTTCGCTCTGTCATAACAATTCTCCTCAATATTTAAATAGTAAACTTTTGCATAAATACTTTGTAATTATTAGCTAGTCAAAATTAGCTTTTAATACCAGACATTGCAATACCCTCGACAAAATATTTCTGCAAAAATAAGAAAACAATTATTACTGGAACTACAGCTACTACAGAAGCTGCCATAATCAAAGCATAATCAGATGAATATTGAGTCATAAACTTCATTATTCCCAGCTGAATAGTTTTATTGCTGTCAGATGATAAATAAATTAGTGGTCCCAGATAATCATTCCAGACAAATACAAACTGGAAAATTGCCAGAGTTGCCAGAGCCGGTTTAGCCAGCGGCAGAACAATTTTTGTAAAGATTCCAAAATCATTTAAACCATCAATTCTTGCTGCTTCACTTAACTCATTCGGAATACTCATAAAAAACTGCCTCAATAAAAACACCCCAAAAGGAGTAAATGCCTGAATCAGGACCAGAGCCCAGAGCGAATCACTTAAACCGATATTTCTGATTATCATAAACTGCGGGATCATAATAACCTGAAACGGAACCGCAATAGTACCTATGTATAATAAAAATAATAAATTTCGCTCGGGAAATTCAATTTTAGAAAAAGCATAGGCAGCCAGACTGCTGGTAAAAAGACTTAAACCTGTAACTACCAATGTTAAAAAGATAGTATTTTTATAATATGTCAAAAAATCAATCTGCTTCCAGATCTCAATATAATTCTGCCACTGAGGATTATCAGGAATCCACTGGATTGGATATTCAAAAACCTGAATATTAGTTTTGATAGAGGCCGAAAGCATCCAGACAAAAGGAAAAACCATCACGGCAGCACCAAGTAACAATAAGAAATAAACGAAAGTTTTTTTAGTTGTTGACATAATAACTCCTTCACCTCCAAATTATCAAGTATAATTAACCCATTTCTCTTCTTTTTTAAACTGGAAAATAGTTATTGCTAAGACTATAAAGAATAAAACAAAGGCTATTGCAGAAGCATAACCAAATCTATTATAGACAAACGCCTGATTATAAATATAATAAACTAAAACATTACTGGAACGGCCAGGTCCACCACTGGTCATAACCATAACCTGAGTAAAGACCTTAAAAGATCCGATTAAAAGCATAATACTAACAAAGAATGTTGTAGGTGTTAACATCGGCAGGGTAACATATCTAAACTTCTGCCAGGAGTTTGCTCCATCAATTGTTGCTGCTTCATAAAGATGAGAGGGTATCCCCTGCAGTCCGGCCAGATAAATAACCATATAATAACCAATCTGTTTCCAGACACTCATTATAATAATTGCAATCATTGACCAATCAGTTGATGCAGTCCAGCCAGGTGGATTATTAACTCCCATATTCCTCAAAAAATTATTGATTGGACCCATAGATGGGCTGTAGAGCATATTCCAGACTATTGCCACCGCCACCATTGAAGTGATATAAGGAATAAAATACATTGTTCTTAAAAATTTAACACCTTTTATAATCTTATTTAGTAAAATTGCCAGACCCAGCGAAATAACCATAGTTGAAGGTACAGAGACTAAGGTAAAGAAAAATGTATTTTTTAGAGCAATTAAAAAGGTTTGATCCTGAAACATATAAGCAAAGTTTTTTAAGCCCACAAAACGCATTGGATTAGAAAAATCCCAGCGAACAAAACAAAGAAAAAAGGCAATCGCTACTGGAATTAAAGTAAAAATAAAAAACCCAATAAAATTAGGTAACAGAAAAAAATAAGCAGTTTTTCTATTTTTACTTACCATTACTCCAGAATCACTGCTTTTAAATATATTATTAAAGAAACTTTTGATAAATTTCATAATTTCCGGTTTCCCGGTCACCTCCTACTGCTATTTAATTATCTGGACGAGTTAATAATTAACCCGTCCAGATAAGTTATAAGCTACCAGTTTAATTCCATATCTATTCTTCTTTCGATATTATCAATACCCTCATCTACTGATACTTCATCTAACATAATTAACTCATGTTCTTCCTGAATAATTGAACTAATTACTCCAGCATTAGGTGCAGGTGGGAATTCTAAGAGTAATTTTTTAGCTTCAAGTGCTGCAGCAGAGTTTTTCGGGAAACCATCTGCAGAAGTATATACATCAAGAACTTCTTTAGTTTTTACAGCGGGTAATACACCGTGTTTAGCAAAAATCTTGGCACCTTCTTCACTTCCTGCAAACTTAATGAACTTCCAGGCTTCCTCTTTTTTATCACTATTAGAGTTGATAGCCATTGGAGTTACGATAGAAATTGCTGTATCAGGTTCTTCCATATCAGCCCAGTGAGGAGACTTGGCAATTCCCCAGTTAACATCATGTCTACCAGCTTTTTTATCAGAAATAAGAGCTCCAATATTCCAGGTACCTATATATACCATTCCAACTTTACCGGATTCGAATTGTGTTCTATAGTGAGCACTTGAAGTTGTAGCTTCACCATAAGGCATTACCGATTCATCTTCATACTGCATTTTTAAGTAAAGTTCATAACCAGGTTTTAAGAAATCATATTCTTCGCCATTGGCAAGAGTAGTAGCTCCTTCTTCTTTAAGAACCCCTAAGTTTGTTGCCAGAGACATCCATGGTTGAATAAAAGCACCATAAGTTTTATCACTGCCTGAACCACTGGTTACAGCAGCAGCTTTTTCTCTAAATTCCGGCCAGGTCATATCGTTTGTTGGATATTCAACCCCAGCTGCATCAAAGATATCTTTATTATAGAATAAAATCCAGTTATCAGTTCTAAATGGAATAGCATAATACTCTCCCTCAATTTTAATTTCTTCCATCAGCCCACTATAAATAGAAGTGTCCAGATTATCTCTTTCAATGTAATCATTTAGAGGTTCCAGGTGATTCATACTGATAAAATTAGAGTATCCAGGCATATCTTTAACAGCAAAAACATCAAGATCTTCTCCACCTGAAAGCATTACTGTAAGCTTATCACCATAATCCTGAGATGTAACATCTACAACTTCAACATCAATATCCGGATTTTTATCTTCAAAAGTATTAATTAACTCATGATACTCCGGAGACATCTCATAGTCCCATAAAACCACTCGAATGGTTGTCTGAGCGGCTACAGATAAAGTTGCCAACAATAAAATTGAAACTAAAAAGATTGAACTAAAAACAAAAGTCTTTTTCATTAATTTTTCTCCCCCTTAATATTTTTTATTCTAAATTTATTATATATTTTAAAAGCTCGGGGATAAATGCAGTATCTTAATAATTAATATACAAATCTAATTAATTTTAAGATATTAAATTTTCTAAAAATAAAAAGCTGTTTTTCTTATACTTTTTTAAGATTTCATATAAAAATTTAATATTTACTGTTTTTTTCTATATTCAGTGGGACTAAAACCAGTAATTTTTTTAAAAACACGGCTAAAATAATATGGATTATTATAACCTGTTTGCTCTGCTATCTCATAAATTTTTAACCCCTTATTTCTTAACAATTCTTTAGCTTTAGAAATTCTTAATTGATTTAAATATTCAGTGAAACTAATTCCGCTCTTTTCTTTAAAGAGATAACTCAAATAACCGGCACTAACATTTATTTCTTTAGCCGTATGTTCCAGGCTTATTTCCTGATTAAAATTGTGCTTAAGATATTTTTTTGCCTTTAAGATAAGATAATTATCCTTCTCTTTATCTATATACTGCTTAAGGTTTTCGGTTAGAACCTGAAGCCAGCTGATTAAATCCCTATTATTGGTTATCGAATCTATATTCTGATATAAATTATTACTTTCAAAGAACTGGCCTATTATCTCTTGCTCCAGATTTTTTTCTAAAGAATCTGCAATTTTAAAATAAAGGTTAAATGCATTATTTCTACTTAAATAATTCTGCTTAATTTTAGCAATTATTTTTTTCAGCAGCATTACAGCCTTTTCTATTTCTCTATACTCCAGACTTTCATCAAATTCTATCACAAACTTTTTAATATACTCTGAAGTTTGCAGATTAGTCTTTTGAGGCAAGTTTTGATAATAAATTGCATCCCCTTCTACACATCTAAAACTGTAATTTAAACATTCCGAGCATTCAACAAAAGCCTCACTTAATTGAAGATAATTATTTTTTAAGCTGCTGGCAGCAGTGGTAACTGAAAGAGAAAAGTAATTTTTAATCATTTTGTGCAGTCGTAAATTCAGCCTTGAGATTTTCTCTTTTTCAGTTTCCAGATCATTCTCTAAATTTAAAAAAGCTACAATCTCACCCCAGTTATTCATAAAAACTGTCGAATTATAAAAATCCCCAACAATTTCTTCAACTATATTAATAATTGAGTCTTCATAAAGATTTATATCTCCCTGACTAAATTTTTTTAATACATCTTTATCCTTTATTTTAATTGTCAAACATAATATTTTTTCTTCTTTTAGATTAATTTTTAGATTTTTAAAAAGTTTTTTAATTTGATTTTGATCTGAAATTATTCCTGCCAGTATTTTATGTAATGTCTTTTTCTTTACTTCTTCTAATTTACTTTTATTTTTTTTATTACCCTCCAGATCAGATTTGTTTTCTTTTGCCTTCTCAACAGCACTATTCAGAGCATTCACAAGTTCTTTTTCCTCTAATTCAAGCTTAAGCAGATAATCAACTGCTCCCAGTTTCATAGCTTTTTTAACCAGTTCAAAATCATCAAAACTACTTAAGACTATAAATTCCGTATTTAAATTTAGGTCTTTAACTTCTTTGATTAAAGTTATTCCATCCTTAAGCGGCATCTTAATAT
This sequence comes from Halanaerobium sp. ST460_2HS_T2, assembly GCF_003337665.1. NCBI lineage: Bacteria > Bacillati > Bacillota > Clostridia > Halanaerobiales > Halanaerobiaceae > Halanaerobium > Halanaerobium sp. ST460_2HS_T2. Next base: position 66,363 of record NZ_QPJF01000017.1, on the reverse strand, counting down.
CTACAATTACTATTTCTGGCTGCTTTTCTTTAATCAATTTTAAGCCTTCTTTTCCATTAGAAGCTTCAGCAATAATTTGATATCCATATTCATCCCAGTTAATTAAAGATTTAAGTCCAACTCTAACTAATACTTCATCATCAATCAACATTACCTTAATCATCCTGGCTTCCTCCCGGGTATCTTTTCTAATTCTATAAATTTAATAAAATATATTGTTATCTTTATTAAAAATTTATTGGTAATATAGCTATTACTTCTGTAAAATCTTCTTCTTTACTATTAATTGATAATCCAAATTCATTTCCATAATTCATTTTTATTCTCTCTTGAACATTTTGCAGTCCAATACCATTTAAACCATGTTTATGTTCCACTTCTTCGTTCTTATTCAAAATTTTAGCAATCTCTTCCTTGCTCATACCAATTCCATTATCAAAAACAGTAATCTTCATTCTGGGCTTATCTTCAAGATCAAATATTTTTTCTGCTCTAATTTTTATTAAATCTGCCTCTTCTTTAGCTTCTATTCCGTGAAAAATAGCATTCTCAACTAAGGGCTGTAAAATAAACTTGATAATTTTAGCCTTTAATAAACCAGAATCCTTAATTTCTTTTTTGAATTTTATTTTACCACTGTAGCGGATGTCCTGGATATAAATATAATCATCAAGAATATCCAACTCTTCCTGTAGAGTAATCTCTTTATTTGTATCTGCAGAAAGATTGCGCAGCAGTCTTCCTAAGGCAACTACCATTTTTTTTATGCCTTCTGCACCATGTACAGCAGCCATCCACTTAATAGAATTAAGCGTATTATATAAAAAATGAGGGTTTATTTGATTCTGTAGTGCTTTTAATTCAAACTTTCTTTTTTCCTCTTCTTCTTCTACCATTTTATTCATTAATATTTTTATGCTTTCTGTCATAGTATTAATCTTTGAGCCCAGAATTCCTAATTCATCCTGGCCTTCAATATGCCTATTTTATCAAATACTCCCAGAGAAATTTGATTTACCTGCCGAATAATTTTTTTAAGAGGTTCTGTTAAATTTGAAGATAGATAGATTGTTAAAATAGAAGTTAATATCAAACTAATCAGAAAAATAATTAGCGAAGTATGCAGTAAAACTTTATTTTGTTCTGCCAGAACATTCATTGGCAGAACTTCAACTACAGACCAATCATTCTGATCCAATTTATGATGAATATAAAGGGTATCAATTCCTTCATTTTCAATTTTAAAATAACCATATTTCTGATTTAGAATGTTTTTAACCTCTGTTTGAGATTGATGACTCTCTATAATTTCATTTTTATGCTCTGAAGCCAGAATATTATTATGATGATCAATAGTATAATATTTTTTTACCTCAGAATTATTACTGCTATTATAAATATCAGTAATTAAGCTTTCTTTAAAAGCAACAAAAACCCAGCCAATTTTTTTATATAAAGTAGTATCGAAAATAGGTCGGATAACAGGTATTACATTATCGTAATTACTAATCAGGGCAGGATTTTCAATCAAACCCGGCCAGTAAACAGAATTATCAGCTTTAGTCCCTTTTTCAAACCAGCTCTGTGATTTAATATCTTCAATTTCAATCATTGATCCATCAGTAGCAAGTTTAAAAGATTTTCCGTTATCTCCAACAATAATTAAAGAAGCAACATAATTTTCCAGGGGTGAATTATTAAGATGAAGGTTTATTTGTTTATAAATTTCGAGATCTTCTTTGGAAGTTTTTAAATAATTATTACTCAACAAATCATTAAAATTGGAATTTAAATAAAACCAGTCGGTAAACTGATTAGCCATTGTAATTCTTTCTTCCACATTATTCTTTATGTAATTAAGATCAGTGACAGCTGTTTCAAGAATGTTTTCTTCATAAAGATTGCTGGTATTGTAATAATAAAAAAATGTTATAAGCATTGAGGGAATAATTGTAACGAAAATAAAATATAAAATTATGCGATTTTTTAATTTTTTGATTTTCATTTTAGATTCTCCAGACTTCTCTTTTTGCTAAATAAATTACTTTTTAAAGGCTACTTAAATATAATTCTATAATTTCTTTAAGAATCCTCTTAAATACTTTAGATAATATTATATAAAACCCTGCCTTCTCAAAAGTTTGAGATAGACAGGGTTTCCAAGAAAAATATATAATTTGTAATTCCACAAGTAAACTCTGATCAAAATTGTCTAATAAACCTTTAATTCTCCTTCAAACTCTCCACCAGGAATCTGAATATTTAAAAGACCAGGCTTGCTAGCTTCATGTTTTATATATCTATCATTCCAGGTTACACTATATTTTTTCTCCTCACTCAGAGAAACAGTAATATTTACTCCATCTTGATTGTCAAATATTCTAAGTCTGGCAGTCAGTGAACTGTTGTCAGCATTAAATTTCTGCTTAATAACCCAGACATCAAGACCTGTGGTTAATCTACCGGGAGTAAAATAAGCGGCAAACCAGCTCATTACTGGTGTCGAAAGAGCTCCAAAATGATGCCATCCAGCACCTCTTTTAGACTGGAGAAGGAAATGTTCAAAACAAGAATATGATTCATCCACCTCATCCTGCCAGAGATTAAGGGCTGTACCGGCAATCTTATAGGCCAGATCCGCTCTATTTAAATCGAACAGAGTTTTCCAAATAAACCACTGATGAGGCATCCAAACTGCTCCATTCCAGTAGCCATCATTTCTATAATATGGTGCAGTTTGGTCTACTGTAGAAATCCCAATTTTTGTCCACATTTTTTTTTCGGAAAACAAATTTTGAATTAATCTTTTTTCCTGTTCCTGATTACAGACCCCAGCAACCAGAGGAGAAACTCCATCAAGTCCCATATTAAAATTTTTACCTGATTTATCTTTCAAAACTTCCTTTGCTCTACCATTTTGATCATGAATAACATAAGAAAAATAACCTGCTTCTTCATCCCAGGAATGTTTTTGTAAAGCCTCAGTAAAAATATCTATATCCTGATTAAATTCTTCTATATCTGATTCCAGACCGAGTTCATAGGCAGCCATTTTCAAAATTTTTGCGGTTCTTATGGCTTGAGCAGTATTGATTACTGGAGAAACTCTGTCTTCTAAATTGTGCTCATGTACATAAACCTGAGCAGGATAATCATCCCAGCCACCAGAATTATAAAAATAATCCCAGGTCTTTAAAAGATTTGACTTTAAACTCCTGGTTGAAGAACTGCCCAGTCTACCAGCTAAAAACTGATGATACTGTTTTAATCGCGGATAAAAATACTTTAAAAATTCTTTTGACTGTAATCTATTCCAAAGTTCTAAAAACAAATAAAACTGTACAGGAACCGGACTGCCGTGATGGATAAAAGCTGAGTGCTGATCACCTGGTTCAGTCAGATAGGCATTAAGGCATTCAATCGCTCTCTCTTGATCAAGTTCTGTTAGACCAAGACCAATAAAACCCGAATCCCAGGTATATAATGAATCCCACCAGCGTCCAGGAGGATAATGTTTAATATAGCGCCTTCTAATATAGGTTGGATACACAACATTAGTCAGGGTAGTGGCAGCCATCCTCTGCTGACTAAACTTATACTTTTCACCTTCAGCTTTATGATTAAAGTCGAATACTTTTTTCTGAGCATTATGATATATCTCAGCCAAATTTTCTTGATCGAATTTAAATCTTTTTAAGTTATTTTCAACCTCTTTTCGACTCCCATTACAAACCAATCCATATATTTTCTGATTTGAATTTGCCTCTATGGTTATTGGTCTGAGAAAGACATTTGTATAATGCATTTCTGGTTTTCCATTTTGATCATCTACCAGTTTTTTTGAAACATGTTCATGTACCATTTCTCTCATATAAGTATCCAAATTGTTAGTTTCGAATTCTCTAATTTCAAAATCATCATAAAACCATTTGATTCCATAGTAATGGTCAATATTTTTATATTTTAATATAAGAGAATTACTTTTTAGTTTCTCAATCTTTTCGGGTTCTGAATTATGCTCTTTTGCAGTAAAACTAACTTTATTTTTATCTTTTAAAGCAGTTATTAAAAGTCCATCAATCTCTATTTCAGCTCCACCGAAAGATATTAATTCGATTTCATGTTCACCTTTATCTAAATTACCAAGCTTAATTATTTTGCTTTCAGCTTTCTCAGCAGCTAAAAAATCTATTTCTTTGTCTCTTAAACCTTCCAGTTTAAAATTAAGTGTATGCTCAGATTTGTTTATATATCTAATAATCAAAACAGCTTCTTCAATCTTATTTTTTAAATTAAATTTATAACTTACTCTGTCACCCTTATCTTTGCCAAAATTGCACCCCAGCCCTCTGCCTTCAACAAAGTCTTGCACATGAACTTCGCCTCTTAATAAACCATCAGGCATTAAATTATCCTGTGGGCTCGGGCTCGAATATTTTAGCTCAGTATAATCTAAAGCATTTATCCAGACTGAACCAGATGCAGCATTTATTTTATATGATCTTTTTTTCGGAAAATTGATATAACCCATAAAATGCAGGACAATATTTTGGATAGAATCTGTTTGATTAACACAGTTACATCTGATTAATCTCGATTGATCATCAATTTCTGAATAAGAGATATCACAGTAGAGCTGATCCTTCCACTCGAGTTGATGTCGGTTGGAATAATATTTTAAATCAGTGGCAGCTTCCCAGGGATGATAATCAGATTCCCATCTTACATTCGGAATTTTAACTTTCCTTCTGTAATAGCCGGGAAAAACACTGAGATCAAAGCGAATACCTTGCTTTTGATCAGCTATATGTGAAATACCCAAATATTTTTTGGTATAGGGTCCCCAAGCTGGCAGCTGCAGATCATAACTATTTTTTAACTTATTAATATTCATAATTATCACATCCTGATGATTTTTTACTATAGTTATTATAAAATTTTAGTGCTTAATTAAAAGCCCTGTTCTTCTAGTAATTTAAGAACAAGGCTTTCCAAGGAAGAAACAATTTATTTAGTAAAATTTAAATTCATTATTTAGATAGCATTTTTTCTGACTTCTGGCTGACTGATTAATATTTTTGATCAACTCTAAAGTTTTTAAGGCTTCAGCAGCCGTTACAGTGTTATTATAATTTCCGTTAATTACATCCTGATAAAAGTTGTTAATGATTTTATAGTGACTGTTACCCCAATATGATTTATATTTTCCTTTATTATTACTAATAATTGATTTACTTTTTTCACTCTCAGTAACAATCAACTGATCATCATAGAGTCTCAAACTTCCTTTTTCACAGTCAATCACAATCTCAATTGGACTATTCTGACTAAAAGTATTGGTTGCATAGAAAATACCAACTGCCCCGTTTGCAAAATATAAAGTAGCCTCAGCTGTATCTTCTACTTCAATTGCTTCATTTAAAACTCTTGTGTCAACATTTCCTTTAACAGCATCAACAGAACCCCCAAACCACTGCATTAAATCAAGAGTATGTATGGCCTGATTAATTAAAACTCCACCACCTTCAGTCGCATAAAAACCTTTCCAATCATCTTTAAGATAATAATCCTGATTTCGGTGCCAGGTCACAAATCCTTTGATCCCCTTTATTCTTCCAAGCAAACCCTCTTCCAGAATTTGTTTTGCTTCTTTATTATTATTATTGAAACGATTTTGAAAACAAACCCCCAGCCTAGCTACGCTATTTTCAAGAGACCTAATGATTTCTTTACCTTCATTGTAATTTATAGCCAATGGCTTTTCAACAAAAACATTAATCTCTGCTTCTAAAAACTTAAGTGCCATCGGACTGTGCAAAAAATGAGGAGTACAGATATGAACCACATCAATATCTTTTTCTAAAAGCTCTTCATATTCAATTATATAATCACAATTATATCTATCTGCTGCACTCCGGGCTCTTTCTTTTCTAATATCAACAACATATTTCAATTCGGCAATTTCAAGCTTTTGCAATGCATCTGCATGAACTTTATATATATTTCCACAGCCAATAATTGCTGATTTTAATTTTTCCATTTAAAGTCACCTTCTAAAAATGCAATTTGAGCAATAATGTATTATTCTTTTAAAATGTCCCCCCAACATCCATAGTTTCAGCTTCTATATTTTCTTTAACAAAAGTAGACTTTTCAATTTTTTCATCCAACTTTTCTTTGAATAATTTCTCATCGAGCGGCAGTTCAACCCAGTCATCTGTCCAGGCTGAAAGATGCATTGCATTAGAAATTGTTAAACCTTTGATTCCTTCTTCACCTGGAGCAATAAGTGCTGCTCCATTTAAAATTGCATCAATCCAGTTATTTAAAATTCCTAGATGCTCAGGATTTTCTCCCTCAAGCGGTATTTTACATTCCCAGCATTCTGGACTACCAAATCCCCCTTTAAAGTTTTGATTAAATTCTCTCTCTGGAGTTCTTAGTCTCTTAAAAAGAATCTCACCATTTTCAACAATTATCTTTCCCTTATTCCCGCTAATCTCAAGCCTATTAGTTTCTGGAGCAATACCGGTTGAAGTTACAAAAACTCCTGTAGCTCCATTTTCATATTCTACATAAGTTGTAACATCATCTTCGACTTCTATATTGTGATATTTACCGTTTTCAGCAAAGGCTCTAATTTTTTTCGGCATACCACAGATCCACTGCCATAAATCAAGCTGATGTGGGTCCTGATTTAAAAGAACTCCACCACCTTCACCTTCCCAGGTTGCCCGCCAGCCGCCATTATTATAATAACTCTGAGGACGGTACCAGTCGATAATCCAGTTTGTTCTTTTTATTTCTCCCAGCTCCCCCGAATCAATAAGGTCTTTAAGCTTCTGATAAATAGCTCTGGTTCTTTGATTATACATGATCCCAAAAACTTTATCTGTTTTTTGAGCAGCCTCATTCATTTCTCTTACTGACTTTGTATAAACTCCAGCTGGTTTTTCTATTAAAACATGGAGATTGTTTTTAAATGCCTCAACTGCCAGTGGAGGGTGATCATAATGTGGAGTAGCTATCAATACAGCTTCAATATCTGCCTTATGATAAAATCTTTGGGGATTAGTAAAGTACTCAATTTCTGAGTCAAGATTATTTTTAGCCCAATTGATTCTGGCTGAATCAATGTCACAAACAGCGGTCAGTTTTGCATTTTTAACTCTATCTTTTACTATAGATTTAGCATGGCTGCTGCCCATATTTCCAATACCAATAATTCCGATCTTAATTTCTCTCATCTGCTATCTAATCCTCCTCAACTTCACTCTTGATCTCTTCCATTAACTGCATAAACCTTTTCCCATATTCAAGATAAGTATTATATCTGGCATCAACCTGATTATTATCACGGTCTTCATGATAAACAGCATCCATATGAGGTTCAATTGAAAAACCTCCATCATATCCATTTGCCAGCAGATCTTTAATAATTTTTCTGACCTCACCATTACCATCTCCAGGATAACAGTAATCCATCTCCGGAAAAATACCATCTGTTTCTTTTATAAAAGCTCCATCTTTAATATGCACATAATGAATGTGATCTTTTAAATGCTGATAGGCTTCCCAGCTTGTCTGTTTTTCATATGGAGTTTCTCCCATTCTATTATCAGCCATCAAGGGGTTGCCTGTATCAAAAACAATTTTAAAATTTGGAGAATCAATTTCAGAAATTAATTTATCCATTTTTTCATAGGATTGAGAAAAGTAATTCATGCAGTTTTCATGTAAATAAATTAGACCAGCATCCTCACACATTTTAGTCATTTTTTTTAAATTGTCTATGATTTTCTCTTCAAGCTCAGGATTGTCTGGTGAGAGATCTTTAGGGATTCCATAACTCATGCCTCGAATCATTTTTGAACCCAGCCTCTGCATTCTGGAGATAGCTCGCTTAAGTTCTTCCATACTTTTTTCAAAAGATTCCTGTTCTCGGGGATCTTTACCCCAGTTGGCAACAGCACTGCCAAAACAATTAACTTTAATTCCGGCCTCATTCAATTTCTTAGCTACCTCTTCAAATTTCTCATCACTAATGTCGGTAAGATTTAATCCCTCAATACTACGGGACTCTATATATTCCCAGCCCAATTCCTTAGTAACTTTTATCTGCTTTTCTATCGAATCTGCTGCCTCATCAGCAAAGCCAGTATAATACATTTAATTGCCTCCTTAAGATTTCAGAACTTCAATTTGGTTATTTTGAATAATATCCCGGGCAAAATCCGGATAAGTTAAAACCTGTGCCAATTACAGTATACGAGAAATTTTATGGGGTAAATTTATTTAATTTCATTAAACGAACTACACCATTTATACCAGTTTATTTTAAGCTTATAACTGCAGAATAATCATCATCTAAATCAATCGTTTTATTATTTATTAAAACATCTCGGCTCTCAGCTGTTGGAAAATGTAGCCTGATTTTACTGTAGGGCAGCTCATAATTTCCACTACAGCTTATTTTAAGCTCTATTACTTCCGGATCACAATCCATCTCCAATTTTATCTTTTTATATTCTCCATCCAAATAATCATAACTTTCTCCATCATCTTCAAATAGAGTATATTCTTCTTGACCAGAATCAAGGAATGGATAGATTAAAAATCCTCTTTTTTCATTTTTCTTTTTTGCAAAAGAAATCTCCTGATCCTGAATCGGGATTATAGAACCTTCTTTAATAAAAAGTGGGATAGTGTCAAGCGAAACATCAACAGCTATTTGTTCTCCACCCTGGTAAATCTTATTTGTATTATAATCATACCAGGCAGTATTTTGGGGTAAATAAAGCTCTCTTTTTTTTGCGCCCTTTTCAAGTACATTAGCCACCAGCATATATTCCCCGAGCATAAACTCTAAATCCTGCTGATAGGTTTTTTGATCATCAAATTCATAGAAAGTTGGTTTAACAATCGGAGTATGCTCCACATGTGATTTATATAAAAGATTATATAAGTACGGTTTAATTTTTTCTCTAAACTTAATTGCCTTTCTAATTGAATCAACACTTTCTGGATACATCCAGGGTGTATTTACAGTCTGATCTTCATTCCAGGAGTGAATAGTAAATCTGGGATAAAAAATCCCATTTTGAACCCATCTGACAAGCAGTTCAGGCTCAGGTGCCGGTCCAGCAAAGCCACCCACATCATGACCAAAATTATAAACTCCAGACATCGTAAGTCCAAGCCCCATTTTTATATTGTATTTTAAAGTTTTCCAGCTGGTATAATTATCTCCGGACCAGGTCTGAACATATCGTTCCATTCCCGGACAGCCTGAGCGTGAAATTAAATAGGGTCTCTTATTGGGAGCATGTTCTCTTTGAGCTTCAAATGATGACTTCATCATCAGTAGAGATTGCAGAGGTCTGATAAGCTGCATATTAATTTTACTGCCAAAACCATCCGCATAAGCATTATCTGACCAGATCTCATATTCATTATTATCATTCCAGGTAGAATCAATTCCGAAATCAAGCAGCTGGTTTTTTACATTATCTTTCCACCAGTCTACTGTGTCCTGGTTAGTAAAATCAAGATAAGAACCTAAATTATCCCAAAACTGTGATACTTCCGGCTTATCATCTGTATTTTTAATAAAAAGCCCTTTTTCTTTTGCTTCCTCATATTTGGGATGATCTATCAACAAACATGGTTTTATATTGGCACAGAGTCTAATTCCATTCTTGTTAAAAGTCTCCGCCATTTTTTCTGGATCAGGTATTTTAGAATAATTCCAGTTAAAAACATATCTTTTATCATCAATAGAAGTATAACCAGATGATAATTGAAAAGAATCACAGGGAATATCGTGCCGATCACAGTCTGCAATAAAGTTCATTAATTCTTCCTGGGCATTGGGAGAATCAGTATAGCTCATTGTTGAACCTGAATAGCCCAGACTCCATTTTGGTTCAAAAATATTTTCACCGCTTAACCAGGAAAACTTTCTGGTCACATCTTTCATTTCAGGCCCTAAAATCATATAATAATCTAAATCCCCGGCTTCAGCAAAATAATATCTGTAATGGCCGTGATAGTTATCTTTTTCTTTAGCAAAATCAAATACTGCCTCACTCAGATTATCATAAAAAATACCATAGGAAATTTCACTTTTAGTATTTCTCGTAATATAAAATGGTATGTATTTATAAAGTGGATCTGATTTTTCTGCATCATATCCCATAGCATCAATAGTAGTCATTCGATAGCGCTTATCATTTTTTTCTATCTCTCCTGCTTTTTCTCCCAGACCATAATATATATCATTTTCATCTTTTTCTAGATAATGATAAATTCCTTTACCAAAATGCTGATTTAGATTATAACTTTGAGTTTTTCTATCAGCTGCAATTTTGATCCATTTATTATCCCAGCTGGCATACCAATTTACTTTAAAACCATTTAAATTTATTTTAGCTTTTAGCAGATCAGTTTCAATTACAAAAAAATTTTTCTGCTGATAATAATTATATTCCGGAAGAGAAAAAGGAGAAATATCAAGTCTGTCCCTACCCTGATAAGGAATGTCCTCTAAATTAGGTGCTACCATCCATGTTTTCTCTAAAGTTAATTTATCTCTGATAAACATTATTCTCATCATATCTTTTTCAAGCACAAATACTTTAACTTTTAAATTGTTTTGTTCTTTAAACTGATCTATAAATGTTATTATATTATTTTCAACTTTATCCATTTTAAATGGATATTCTTTTAAAATCATAACAAACCTCCAGACACCATTATTTACATTTTCATACCTGACATAGCAATTCCTTTAACAAAATATCTCTGGAAAAATAGGAATACTAATAATACGGGAATCATGGCAACAATATTCATTGCTAAGAGACTATTCCAGTCAACAGAAAATTGACCGACAAAATTGGCAATTGCTACCTGAATAGTATATTTACTTTCATTACTTAAGACTACAAAAGGCCAGAGGAAATCATTCCATCTCCACATAAATGAAAATATTGTTAAAGCTGTTAAAACAGGTTTGGATAAAGGTAAAATAATCATCGAGAATATTCTCCATTCAGATGCTCCATCAATTCTGGCCGACTCCAATACCTCATCTGGAATTGTGGTCATATACTGTCTAACCAGGAAAACTCCTGTAGGTGTAGCTGCTGGTGGTATTATAATTCCCCATAGTGAATTATATAAACCTAAATTTCTCAGTACTATAAATATTGGAACCATTATAACCTGCAGTGGAATCATTAAAGTTGCAATAAAAAGAAAAAAGATAAGCTTATTACCTTTAAAATCAAATTTTGCTAAAGCATATCCTGCCATTGAATTGATTAGCAAAGTTAAAGCTGTTGCCGCAACTGCTACAAAGATACTATTTTTAAAATAAGTAACAAAATTTCCTTTATTGAAGGCAGTAATATAATTTGAAAAAGTTACGTTATTCGGCAGAATAGTTGGTGGCCAGGAAAAAATTTCATTACTGGTTTTTAAAGAAGATATAAAAATCCAGATTATAGGTAGAACAAATATCAAACTAAATAACAATAAAACTGTATACCATAAAATATTTTTCAACTTATTATTCATATGCATTACCCCCTCTGTTGGATACTTTAAATTGAACTATAGTTAATAAACCAAGAATAATAAATAACATAACTGACATAGCAGAGGCATAACCCATATCTCCAACCTGAAAAGCCTGCTGATATATTTCCTGAACCAGATAAGTTGTGCTATCTCCGGGTCCTCCTGTAGTCATAACTTTAATTAAACCAAACATTTTAAAAGCCTGAATGGTTGATAAGACTACAACAACTAAACTGGTAGGTTTTAGAAGTGGAAAAGTAATATGTCTAAACTGCTGCCACTTGCTGGCTCCATCAATTTCTGCAGCTTCATAATATACCCCAGGAATACCCTGCAGTCCTGCAATAAACATGACCATAAAATATCCAACTCTGGCCCAAACAGTTGCAAAAATAACCATAATGGTTGCTGTTCTTGCATTGGTAAGCCAATTAACAGGTGCCATTCCGGCTAAATCTAGTAAATAATTTAAAATTCCAAAGTTATTACCAAGTATCCAGCGCCAGGAAACACCAATAACTATAAATGATAACATGGTAGGTAAATAAAAAATTGCTCTAAAAAATCCTTTTGCTTTAATATTTCTATCTAATATAATTGCTAAAACCATACTCAACCCAAAAGTAATTGGCACTACCGAAAAAACATAAATTAAAGTTCTGCTTAAAATAGTCCAAAATTCTGCACTCTGAAAAAGCTTGATAAAATTTCCCAGACCGATAAATTCAGGAGATGTAAGTACATCCCATTCTGTAAAAGAAACATAGAAGCCAAATAAAGCTGGGAAAACTATAAATATACCGAATATTATTAGATTGGGTAAAATAAATAAATATGGTGCTATCTTCTTTTTCCACCTGTACATAAAATACCTCCTTATTAGTTATCCTGGCCTGTTTAAAAACAGGCCAGGAAATATAATCTATTTTAATTTTCTATGTCTTCAATTTCTGATTTTGCAAGTTCTTCCATGTTTTCTACAGCTTCTTTTGGTGTTATTTTATGCTGAATTGATTTAACAATATTTTGTCTAATATCATCATAGATTCTTGACATAGCTTCGTTATATGCCCAGTCAGACCCTGCTTCTGGAGGAGATACTGCTAATTCATTACTGAAAATCTCAAACATATCAGAACCAAAAGAATAATTAAGTTTGCTGTTATCTTTTCTGGCACTTAAGAATAAAGAGTCTTCACAGAACTTAGCATTTACATCCTGGGAACTGAAATATTTCAAGAAATCTACAGCAGCTTCTTTATTATCTGAATCTTTAAACCCGGCGACAAATTTACCTCCAACTACTGAAGATCTAATCTTACCCTTAGGCATATAAGCTACTCCCCAGTCGAAATTCTCTATATTATCACGATAATTTGTCAGCATCCAATTTCCTGCAAAATGCATTGCTGTTAAACCTGAACGGAAAAGTGTATTGGGATTTTCTCCTCCCAGCCAGATAGATTCAGGTATTATATTTCTATCATGTAATTCAACAAAAAATTCTACTGCTTTTTCACCTTCAGGTGAGTTAATTGTAACTTCACTCCAGTCTTTGGAGAAGAAGGAACCTCCCGCCTGATAAAGTAGTGTAGACCAGCGATGAGGACTGTAATCATAAGCCAATCCATATCGTGCATTTGAGTTTTCAACAACTTTTTCAAGTGCGTTAGCCCATTCTTCCCAGGTCCATAAATCATCTAATTCTTCTTCAGTATCTGGCACATCGATTCCAGCAGCTTCGAAATAATCTTTATTATAAATAATACCATTTGCTGTTACGTCAATTGGTATAGCTAACATTTTACCATCTACCATTACGTAAGGATGGGTAGATTCGACAAAGTTATCTAAATAATCCTGACCAATACTATCATTAAGATTTAATAAGGCTGATGATAATTCACCTGGATTCGAGACTCTAGCAAGATCAGGAGGATTTCCACCGGCTACCATAGTCTTTATCTTAGTATTTAATTCATTATATGGCACCTCAATAATATTAAAATCAATATCAGGATGTTCTTCTTTATAATCTGCAATTATATCTTTTAATACTTCACCCTCTACTCCATCACTAAACCAGACGAAATCTAAAACAGTTTTTTGAGCAAAAACAGGAACAGCCATTAAACCAACTAAAAGCAAAGCAGTAATTGTAATAAATAATCTTTTTCTCATTAAATATAACCCCCTAAATTTTTTTGAAAACAAAAAGCTAAACCAGTATCCCTCCCTTCATTAAATTAATTTTTATAATAAATGGTTTCAACCATTTAATTAACATAATCTAAGCAGATAACTAAAGATTCTTCTCTATAATTAAATCTCCCATTGGATCTGTATGCTTTATTTTTATATATTCATCATTTAAAAGCAAACTTTCCCCCCAGTTAAAATAAAACTTACCATGCTCGGGATCATAAAATTCAATCTCTTCAGCCTTTATATCTAAATAAGCATTACTTATCTTATCGATAAAATACTCAAATGATTTAAATTCATCTCTATTCCCCACTCTAATCATCCAGCTATTTTTTCTGCCATAAGATTTTAACTCTCTATTCTGATTAATTCCTTTCTCTACCAGATTTAATTTACCGGCAGCAGTGATTGCAAAGAAGGCTTTATTCTTCCGAGCAAAATAATAATTATCTTTTTTTAAATACTCATCAAAAGCATAAGTGGGAAAATAAGCATGAGTGAAATCAACCGGATGCTCTTTTTTAATATCAAAAAGTAAGAACTGGATATTTTTATACTGAGCCACTCTGGGCAAATAACCATTTCCGGCCCAATACGATGGTCTTCCAAAACCAACTTTAACATTTTCACCTGGATGATTAATCCAGCATAATGCTTCAGCATCTATAGTTAATTGATTTATATGTTCTTGATAACCTTTTCCACCTGCTTTAAAATCTACGGCGGAAGTTAATAAGTAATCACTATTTTTATATAAATATAAATCTACAAAATTATCTTTTCCCTGAGAATTTTCAAAAATAATTCCAGCTGTATCATTCCAATCAACATATTTTTTTAATTCAGGATCAGGTTTATAGTCAGAAAGACAGAAAAGAACCTGAGCATTAGTAGCTTCATTTAAATAACCTACACCCCAGGAGACTCTACTAATTGCATTAGTATAATTAACATATCTTCCTTTAAGCTCTTTTTCATAACTTCTACCATGAGAACAGGCCATCAAACCGTGATGGCTGTTATAAGCAATCAATTTAAATGTCATATCTATAGCTTTTTTTGCTAGTTTTTTTAAATTTTCATCAGCAGCTAATTCATAGAGAGCAAAAAAACCGATTAAATCAATTGGAAAATAAGCAGTCGAATTCCACTCGGAAAATCCTTCAGCAAAAAATCTTTCAAACCAATCTTTCAGTCTTTTTTTTGCTTTTTCATAATGGTTTTTCCCTTTAATACCGGCATTAGTAAATTCTTTTTCCGGAAAAATTTGACCAGCAAGTAGTTCAGAGACATGAAAAAGCAGGGCGTGATTCTCACTGAAATACCACATAACATCACTGCCTTTTTCGTCTATCCAGTACCTAAAATCTCTTATGACTTTTTCAGTATAATTCCAGAAATCCGCTTCAAAAACATCATCTCGATATTTAATCCACAGCCATAAAATTGGTACCAAGTAAAAATCACTACAGTCCTTTCTTTTTTCTATTCCATTTAATTCAGTTCTTAATATCTTTTCTGCCTGATCAAGTTTTGTTTTTTGAGATACCATAGCCAGTGCTTTCTGGGCAATTGTTTCTCCATGTTCAATAATAAACTTTAGATTATTTTCTTTTCTCTTTTCTAGATTATCTGCCGGAGAATAAATAAGTTCTTTTTGGTAGATTTGTAAAGTTAGATACCTGCTTATTGTTATATTTTCAGCAATAGAAACCGTAATTTTAAAATGATTAAACCCCATTGGATATTCTAAAACATTACCAAGCTCAACAACTTTTTTATTTTTGGCCAGAACTACTTCTTTTTTAGCTCCATCAATAAAATCTATAAAATCACCACCAGCATTAATCTCAAGGTTTAAATCTTCGGCAAAAGACTCTGAAAAATATAATTTAATTTCTCTCTCTCGATAAGTATCAACTTTAAAATAGGCTGAATCTAAAAGATTTTCAATATCTCTTACTTTTGATAAATCTTTTTCTGTTTCTAAGAATTGTTTAATTCTGATATTACTTTTTAACTGCAGTGAAAAATAATATAGGGTGTCTCTTTCTGCTAAATCATTAAAAAACAAGCTTAATCTATGAGAACCTTTTTTAAGTTTAATTGTAAATTCCTCTGTTTTTTCAATATTTCTGGTATATGGTCTAAAATCAATAACTTCTTTTTCATCAATCCAGATTTTAACTCCTCCGCAGGTTTTTAATATAAATTTGTATTCTCCAGTTTTAGGAACATCAATCTGAGATTCAGCCCAACTTTCTAAATAGGTTGGTAGAAACCAAAAACCTGATCTTTCAACCTTGGGATTTTCAAAGGGAAAATAAATATTTTCTGCTGTTAAATCACTCTTAAAATCAATTTTCTTATTTCTATATTCAGCTAGAAATTCCTTTCGACAGGGATACTGATGAATAGAAAAGCCTTTATCCAACCATGAATTATCTATTTTAGCTTCCATTGTGTCTGATTCTGATTTATAATATCTTTCTTTTAATTTTGATATTTTCCAGTGATTTAAATAACCACCTTTTTCGATTATATACTCTAACAAGCTTATAGATTCTCCTTTCTCTGAATTAATTTATTAGTTTAGCTATAAATTAACCCCTATTAATTATCCAAATATTATTTCAAAAACTTATATCTATAATTATCCGAAAATTCATTCTGTAAATAATTATATAACAATAATTATGATTCCGCTTTGGGTTTTCTGCTTTAAATATTGCAAATCTTTAGGTATAATATAAATAAGATGGAGGAAAGCTGGTGAGATTAAGATGAATAACAAAGATTGCTATTTGAGCAACAGCCTTCTGGAAGTAACCTATAAAAAATCAGAAGAGATATCTGATTCTGATAAGTTTAATATGCATCTGCATGATTTTTATGAACTATTTTATTTTTTAGAGGGTGATGTAACTTATTATATTGAAGGGCATGCTTATAAATTAGAAAAAAATACTCTTTTAATTATGAACAACCGAGAACTACATAAACCAATCTTCAATCAGGATCTACCCTATAAAAGAATTGTTATCCATTTTTTCCCCTGGGTATTATCAAAATATGACTCATATGATTTTAATTTGTTGGAGTGTTTTGAAAACCGCAAAGAAGCACATCATAATAAAATATATGATAGTGATAAAAAAATTTTTAACTACTTTAAGCAAATAACTAAATACGCAGGTCAGAAAAACAAAGAATCGGAAATAATGATTGAAACAATCTTTGTTCAACTCTTAATATTGATCAATAAACTCTTTACTAAAAAAGAAAAAAATGAAAACAGTACTATAAAATATAATGAAAGGATTTTAGATATAATCACCTATATCAACGAAAATATTGACAAATCTCTTTCCCTGGATTTTTTATCAGATAAATTTTATTTAAATAAATCTTATTTATCTCATATTTTCAAAAAACATACCGGAGTTTCAATTATTCATTATATCCATTATAAAAAAATTATGACCGCTAAAAGACTATTGCTGGATGATAATAGCTGTAGTGAAGTTTCTTGTCAATTAAATTTTGGTGATTACTCAACTTTTTACAGAGCTTTTAAAAAAGAAGTTGGGATTTCACCTCAAGAATATCAAAAGGAGCGTTCATCCATAGATAGATATCAATTCTTTAATGATTAAAAATAAGTAATAATTATTTCAAAAAAATAACCCACATTTAAATGTGGGTTAAATTATTTTATTCAATTTTAAATCGAGTATCTGCTTCAATTATTTTAGATCCAATTATCGTCTTAACTGGTCTTAAATAATTATGCAGAATTAGCCTGTTATTATTTGAATCAAAAACTTCAAGTTCACACTCTTCTTTTCTAAAAACTGTAAACCTGGCCTGAGAATTATAAAATTTACTTTGAAAAGAATCAATTTTTAGGATATCAGCAGCATTAACTGTTACAGCTGCAATAACCTGTTCTAGATTCATTCCCAGTTCCAGTAATTTAGACATAGTTAAACTTAAATCCCAGACAGGACCATCGATATTTTCCGTGTGCAGATCAGTACTAATCGTATCAGGAAAATAGCCGGCAGCAAGAGCTTTTCTGGCAACTTCATAATTAAAACTCGCCACCCCATGTCCTACATCAAACTTTACTCCTTTATTTATTGCCTCCTTATATTCATCTAAAAATCTCCCGCTGCGGTAAATTCCCCAACGTTTACCGTGATAAATATGAGTTACAATATCTCCGGGATCTAGATATGGTAAAATATCTTCTAATAAGGGGAGTGGCTCTCCAACATGAACCATTAAAGGAAGTGAAACTTCTCTGGCAGCTGCTTTAGCAAGTTTAACAATATCAGAATTCATCCCTTTTAAAATCACTCCACTTGCCCTTAACTTAATCCCTTTTATATATTCTCTATTCTCTACAATTTGCTGATATAAATTATCAAGATCAATCATATTCAAACTATTAAGCTCACTTATTTGATTTGATTTAATAAGGCCGGTTGAACCCAGATTAATAAAAGAATAGATCGGATAAGCACGCGGCTCAATAATGTATTTTTTAAACCCCAAGAAGTTAGCTTCTCCAGCACTTCCGGTATCATTTAAAACTGTTACTCCAGTTTTAGGGCCAATTAAGTCAGGATTCAAACCCAGATTTGAAACTCCATAATAGATATGGGTATGCAGATCAATCCAGCCAGGAGAAAGGTAATCACCTTCAAGATTTAATATATTTAATTCAGTTTTAGCAGATTTTAAATTTTCTCTAACATATCCCTGTTCATCCAGATAAAATTCTTTTGATTCCTGCTGTTGAGGACCAAAACCTATTAACTTGAAGTTTTTTATTAATTTAATTTTCTTCACCTCCAGAGGCCTGCTTTTAACTACTTATCTAATAAATGACAGGCTGCAAAATGACCATCTCCATAGTCCTTATAGTCAGGTTCAATTTTGGGACAGGGTTCAAAGGCTTTGGGACAGCGGGGATGAAATCTACAGCCTGAAGGTGGATCTACTGGGGAAGGTACATCTCCTTCTAAAATTATCCTATCCTTTTTCTTTTTTGGATCTGCCTCTGGTATAGCAGATAAAAGTGATTGGGTATAGGGATGCATTGGGTTTTTAAATAATTCCTTTTTGTCAGTTAGTTCCACTATTTTACCAAGATACATTACTGCTACTCGATCACTAATGTGTTTTACTACACTTAAATCATGGGCAATAAATAAATAGGTAAGCCCAAATTCTTTCTGTAAATCCTGCAGCAAATTAATAACCTGAGCCTGAACTGATACATCAAGGGCAGATACCGGCTCATCAGCTATAATTAATTTGGGATCAACCGCTAACGCTCTAGCTACACCTATCCGCTGGCGCTGCCCTCCAGAAAATTCGTGAGGATAGCGGTTCATATACTCTTTCGCCATCCCCACATTTTCTAAAATTTCTTCTACTCTTCTATTTTTTTCTTCTTTACTCTCAACCAGCTTATGAATAACCAGTGGTTCTCCTACGATATCAGCTACAGTCATCCTTGGATTTAAAGAAGCATAAGGATCCTGAAAAATGATCTGCATGTCACGTCTGATTGCCCGCATTTCTTTTGGACCTAAATCCATTACACTTTTTCCTTCAAAAATTACCTCACCCGAAGTTGCTTCTAAAAGACGAAGGATAGTTCTGCCAGTTGTCGATTTACCACAACCGGATTCTCCAACCAGACCGAGTGTTTCTCCTGCTTCTACTGCAAAGGAAATATCATCGACAGCTTTTACCTGAGCAACTGTTCTTTTAAAAATACCTGCTTTAACGGGAAAGTATTTTTTTAAGTTCTTTACCTCTAATAAATTCTCAGCCATTAGTCTAAAACACCCCGATCCTCGTAAATTTTTTCTCCTCTTTTTTTAATCTCCTCCAGATCTTTGTATCTCCAGCAGCGAGCCAGATGCCCCCCACCTGTATCTTCTAATGGAGGCTCCTGATCAAAGCATTTATCTGCAGCTAAAGGACAGCGAGTATTAAACTTACAGCCTTCCGGAAAATTAAGAGGTGAAGGTACACTACCCGGAATTGCCTCCAGCCGGTCAACATCCTTATCTAATTTTGGAATTGAGTTCATTAAGCCCCAGGTATAGGGATGCTTAGGATCATCAAAAAGAGTATTTACCTCTGAATACTCTACTACTTTACCGGCATACATTACTGCTACTCGATCTGAAACCTCTGCAATCACACCTAAATCATGGGTAATCATCATAATTGCCATACCATAACTTTCTTTTAAGGAGTTCATTAACTCCAGTATTTGAGCCTGAATAGTTACATCAAGAGCAGTTGTTGGCTCATCTGCAATTAAAAGCTGTGGATCACAGCTTAAGGCCATCGCAATCATTACCCGCTGCCTCATACCACCTGACAGCTGGTGAGGATATTCGTCTACACGCTGTTCGGGAAGAGGAATACCTACTTTCTGCAGCATTTCAATCGCCTGGCGTCTTGCTTCCTTTTTATTCACACCTTTATGCAGTATAATTGCTTCCATAATCTGATCTCCAACAGTATAAACTGGATTTAAAGAAGTCATTGGTTCCTGGAAAATCATTGAAATATCATTACCGCGAATTTTTCGCATTTCTTTTTCAGATATTTTAATTAAATCTTTCCCTTTAAAAATAATTTCGCCAGCCTCTATTCTTCCAGGCGGAGACTCGACCAGCCTCATGATTGATAATGAAGTAACACTTTTACCACAGCCAGACTCGCCTACAACACCCAGAGTTTCGCCAGGATAAATTTCAAAATCAACTCCATCCACAGCCTTGACTATTCCTTCTTCTGTATAAAAGTAAGTTTTTAAATTTTTAACTTCTACCAGTTTTTCAACCATTTTTTACACCTCGATCATTTTTTTACTTTAACAATCATTTCTAATTCAACCGGAATATCATCAGGTAAAACAGAAGTCCCCAGAGCTGCTCTGGCATGACGTCCTTTTTCCCCAAAAATCTTGACCAATAATTCCGAGGCTCCATTAATTACTGCTGGCTGTTCTAAAAAATCAACTGCACTATTAACAAAACCTCTCAATTTAACAATCTCCTCTATCTCATCAAGTGAGCCGACAACTGATTTTACTGCTGCTAGAGCATTAAGACAGCACTGCTGAGCACACTGATAACCCTCATCCAGGCTTACACTATCTCCTACTTTACCTATATAAATAAACTCTCCCTTACTGATTGGCCCCTGACCGGAAACATAAACCAGATTATTTACCTTTTTTGCCGGTATATATTCTGCAATGGGGGTCGGAGTTTCCGGTAATTCTAAGCCGAGTTCTTTAATTTTTGTTTCAACAGCCATTGATTATCCCTCCTCGATGATTTCTTTTATTTTCTCTACAACAATTTGTTCTTCCCCTGGTTGAAGCATATGTGGATTAATCAGAAGGTGCTTTCTGTCGGATTCTACAATTACTGATGGTTCAGCCTGGGCCAACATATCTCTTAGCTCTTCCTTAGTGAATCCCAAAATTTCTTTATCAACTAAAATAAAAAGTCTGGGAATTGTAGCTGGTTGAGTCAGAGGTTGATCGGGATAACCAAGTTCTATTTTAAAGCCAGCGGTGTTTTTTAAATTTTCGTAAATATATTCTGCCTGTTTTTGCCACTGTTCCCTTCTTTTATTCTGATCTTCTTTTAAATAAAGTTCAATAGCTGTTGTTAACCCAATAATAGTTTCTTTATCCAATTTCATTGGCCTGCCTAAAGCGTGATTGGGATAACCATTAGAGCGACATTTATTAAGAAGATCTCGTTTACCAAGCATCAGCCCAGAAGATTGTGGCCCTCTTAAATCCTTGCCACCACTAAAAAGAACTATATCGGCTCCCAG
This sequence comes from Halanaerobium sp. ST460_2HS_T2, assembly GCF_003337665.1. Classification (NCBI taxonomy): domain Bacteria; kingdom Bacillati; phylum Bacillota; class Clostridia; order Halanaerobiales; family Halanaerobiaceae; genus Halanaerobium; species Halanaerobium sp. ST460_2HS_T2. The sequence continues at coordinate 44,688 of NZ_QPJF01000017.1, read as the reverse complement.
TTCAACAAATTTAGTCAGATTCTCTACTGGAGGTAGTTCAGCTGCAGCATCGACTATAACTGGTAAGTCAAAGCGATGTGAGATTTCTATAACTTCTTCCAGCCCCAAAGATGAACGAAACATATCAGACTGAACAAAGAAAAACACACCAGCTGTTTTTTCTGAAATAGCTCCTTCCAGCTCCCAGCCAAAGGTCTCGATTGCATTTCCGATTTCCACAAATTTTCCACCGGCTGTAATCACCGCCTGATCATAGGGATTACGATGAGATTTCATTAGAATAAACTCATTTTTTAATCCTTCACTCAAAGGCAGCTGTCTAGAAATATATTTATTATCACCAGCAATACAGGCAGCTGTAGAAAGAGCCAGACCCGCCGCTGCTCCTGCAGTGATTAAGGCTGCTTCTACTCCCAAAAGATCGGCAATATACTCTCCACTTTTGCTCAGCAGTTGATCAATATCAACAAACTGTTTCGAAGCTGCTTTCATGGCAGCTAAAACTTCTGCTTTCATTAATGAACCACTGTATTTTGTATAGGTTCCAGCCGCATTAATAATTTTTTTAACGCCCAATTTATTATAAGTTACCATAATCATTCTCCTTTAGCTTAAGATTATTTTGCCAGCTCTAAGCTGCTGGTATTTACCATCTAAAACAGCAATTTTGCCATTAACTATTACTGTTAAAATTCCTTCAGGATATAAATCCGGTCTGGTAAAAGTGGCCGATTTTATTTGTTCCAGATCAAAAATAACGAGATCTGCCACCTTGTTTTGATCGATAATTCCTCGATTTTTCAAGTTAAATTTCTGAGCTGGTAGAGAGGTCATCTTTCTAATTGCCTCTTCCAGATTAAGAATTTTTTTATCCCGCACATAATTACTTAAAACTTCCGTATAACTGCCATAATTTCTTGGATGAGGATTGCCAGATGCCAAAACTCCAGAATTAGATAATGAAACTCCATCACTGCTGATCATCACTGCATAATACTGCATAAAGTTTAGCACATCTTCTTCATTTAAGGCTCTGGAAATCCAATCTCCGGCCAGGTATTCTGTCAGCATTTTAAATAAAGCATCTGCCGGCTCTAATTTCCAGTTGGCTGCAATTTCTTTTAAAGTCCGCCCCTCCAGACTGTGATCGGCCGGATAATTAGCTATAATCTGGTTTTCAGCTCCCCCTCTTCTCCTAATATTTAAAGCCACTGTATCTCTTAATTCTGACTGCACCTTTTTATCTTTTAGCTCGTCCATCGCCTCCTGATTACTTTTATTACTCAAAAATTCATTAGGCAGTACATCACTGGCCATTAATCCACCGGTAGCAAGATAAGGATACTGATCTGCTGTTAGCTCTACTCCCCTCATTCTTGCTTTTTCAATTAAATCCAGCACCTGTCTGGAGCTTCCCCAGACATCAGGTCCAAAAGCTTTAAGATGTGAAATTTCCAGGGAAACTTTTGCCTTCTCTGCAATATTAATGATCTCCTTTACCGCCCCGATAAAACCAATACTTTTAACTCCTTCATCCCTAATGTGACTGGTTAAAACTCCATTTTTAGAACTGATAACCTCTGCCAGCGCAATTAATTCTGATTGAGCTGCAAAATTACCCGGAGAAAAATAAAGACCTGTAGACATCCCCCTGTAACCTGACTCTAATGCCTGAGCCAGAATTTTTTTCATTTGTGCCAGCTCTGCAGCTGTAGCCACCCTATTTTCCATTCCCATTACATAGGCTCTCAGAGTACCATGACCTAAAAGCGGAGTTAAATTGACAGTTTTATCTACATTTTTTAAGGCAGTCAAAAATTGTCCCACACTCTCCCAGGTTGGATGATAACCATAGCTAAAACTCTTAACCTGATCAGCCGACAATTCATTATAAGGGGCTCCACTAATCCCACAGTTTCCAATCACCTCAGTTGTTACCCCCTGACGTAATTTGCTCTGGGCATCAGAATCAAGAAAAAAAACAAAATCCGAATGACTGTGAACATCAATAAAACCAGGACTTAAAAATTTATTTTGAGCATCAATTGTTTTCAATGCTTCGTAATTTTTCAATTTTTCAGGGCTGTCACCTCGAATAATACTAACAATTTTATCGTCCTTAATAGCTAGTCCCCCGTAATACCAGGGGTTTGAAGTACCATCAATTATTTTAGCATTTTTAATAAGCAGATCAACTTTCATATTTTTCATCTCCATTAGAGTTCATCTTTAAATTTAGGATCCAGTCTATCTCTTAAAGCATCACCAAATAAGTTAAAAGAGAGAACAGTAATTACAATAAAAATCCCGGGAAATAATAGCAGCCAGGGCGCTCTCGTAATATAATCCTGACTTGAGCTCAGCATGTTTCCCCAGCTTGGGATCTGAGGGGGAATGCCAACACCTAAAAAATCAAGAGCTGCCATCTGTAGTAAAGCAAAAGCAAAGGTAAAGGTGGCCTGAACAATGATTGGAGAAATTAAATTTGGAATAATATGCAGAAATAAAACTCTACCATTACCCGCTCCCTCTGCAACTGCTGCCTCCACAAAAGCATCTTTTCTAATTTTTAAAGTCAGACCATAGGTTATCCGGGCAGTTCGGGTAAGATAAACAGCACCAACAGCAACAATTACATTGATCAAACCCTGCCCCAAAATTGCAACTAAGGCCAGGGCCAGCATTATAGGAGGAAAAGCCATAACTACATCGATAACTCTCATAATAAACATCCCAAGTGTGTCAAAATAACCGGAAAGCGAACCTAAAACTACTCCAAAAACTATAGAAAATATCACTACCCCAAATCCACTGAGCACTGTGATTCTGGCTCCATATATTATTCTGCTAAAAATATCCCGCCCAAAATTGTCAGTTCCAAACCAGTGAGTAGAATTGGGTTTCTGCAGCCGGTCAATAGGATTAATTTTCATTGGATCATATGGTGCAATCAGGGGTGAAAGCAGAGCCATAGAAATTATAACAACCAGTATTACTGCTCCAACTATAGTTATTTTCCTTCTAAATAATTTTTTGAAAAAACTTTTACTCAAACGCATTTTTACACCACCTTAATTACTCATAACTTATTCTGGGATCTAAAAAAGCATAGGATAGATCAGTTAATAAGTTAATAAAGACATATAAAATTACTACCACAAATATTATTCCCTGAATCACCGGATAATCTCTTCTTAATACTGACTGAACAACCAGCCTGCCTACTCCGGGCAGAGAAAATACTGTTTCGGTAACAACTGTTCCGGAAAGCAGAGCAATAAAGGTAAATCCCAGAGCAGAAACAATGGATATAATAGCATTTCTAAAAATATGCTTTAAAATTACAATAGATTCCTTTAATCCTTTGGCTCTAGCTGTTTTAACATATTCTTCTTTCATAACATCAAGCATGCTGGAGCGAGTCAGCCTGATAATCAGGGCCGAATTAGGTGCTGCCAGGGTGACACAGGGTAAGATTAAATACTTTAGATTATTTAAGTTTCCACTTTCCACTACCGAGGGAAATCCTGATGAAGGCAGCCAGTTTAAATTTACGGAAAAAAGAATCATTAAATTAAGCCCCAGCCAGAAGGTTGGAATAGATGCTGCCAGCATAGCAAAGCCCATTGTCAGCTGATCAAGTACAGTATTATATTTAACAGCAGAAATAACGCCAATCGGGATCCCCAGAATTAAAATTATGAGCATCGAAAAAGTAGCAACAAAAATGCTGGTCTCTGCTCTGTTTTGAATAACAGAAAGCACAGGACTCTGAAAAAAAATTGAATCTCCCAGATCCCCTCTAAAAGCATCCTTAAACCAGGTAGCAAATTGGATATAAATTGGGCGATCCAGACCCAGCTGAACTCTTAGTTTCTCGACCTGTTCTGGAGTTGCATTTGTACCCAGCATTACTGCTGCCGGATCACCTGGCATGAGGTGCATAAATGAAAAAATTAAAATAGAAGCAATTAAAAGTGTTGGAATAATGGTCAGTAAACGTCTAAAAGTATATGCTAACATAATTCTTCCTCCTTGTAATTATAGGACTCCCAAAAAGGGAGTCCTATAACAAAGATAACTATTCAATCCAGACATTCCAGAATTTAGGCCAGATTAAAGAAGTTTGACCAAAACCTTTTACATTTGGACTTGTTATATCATAGGTATAAGTGTCTCCAGTTTTAGCAATAGGCACATGAGTATAAATCTGTTCCTGCAGTTGTGACCAGATTTCTGCTCGCTGTTGCTGATCCATTGTCTTAGTAAATTGTCCTACCAGATCACGTTTTTCCGGGGTATCCCACCAGCCGGGATAGGTTGGACTTAAGAACGTATAAAGAATAGGATCAGGAACAAATCCGTGCCAGGTATAGAAAAAGTCCCAGACTTCAGGATCATTTCTTCTGGTAGCCACTGTTGCCCAATCATAGATCTGTAAGTCAATATTAAATCCAGCTTCGGATAACTGCTGAGCTATTACAACACAGCTGTCATACATTGTTTGATAGGAAGTTGTGGTCATAAATCTAATTCTTTCATTATTATAGCCTGCCTCTTGAGCAAGTTTTTTAGCTAATTCTGGATCTCCCTGACTGTATTTATCAATACCTGCTTCTGAATACCAGATAGTACCCTCTGGCATAATTGAGCCATTTTGATCCCAGAGATCTGGATGACCATGAGCAGCCTGCAGTACTGGCTCCATATCAAGAGCAGCCAGAACTGCCTGTCTTAATTTAGTATTGGTCATCAGTCCTTCTTTCTGATTGAAAAATAGCTCCCCAAACTGAGCACCCTGATTTACTAAAACTTCAACTCTTTCGTCCTCTTTTAGACTCTCATACATGTCTCCCTGCATTCTTTGCGCATAATCATAATCTCCAGCTTTAACTCCATTAACTCTTGTTCCTGTTTCCGGTACAGGAATAAATCTCAACTCATCCAGATAAGCCATTCTCTGGCCGGCAAACCCATCTGATTCCTCTTCTCGCATTGCATAATCATCATATCTAGTCAGAGAAATATAACGACCAGTATTCCACTCATTAAACTGATATGGTCCTGTTCCAATATATTCTTCAGGACTAATCGGCTGTTCATTTGCATTTTCCATAATTTCTTTGGGAAGGATTACTGGTCCACCATTGATAAAAGCCAGCATTGACTTCCAGGGAGAAAAAGCTTCAGAAAAATAAAGATTTACTGAATACTTACCATCTGCTTCTACCTTATCGATATATTCAAATAAAACAGGTCCTCTAACCCCAAATTCTCCCCATCTTTCCAGAGAAGCAACTACATCTTCTGAAGTCATTTCTTTTCCATTATGAAAAGTAACTCCTTCTCTTAAGTTAATAGTAACCAACTTACCATCATCACTCACCTCTGAGCCACTGGCCAGCATTGGAACAGGCGCATACTCTGAATTAAAAGTATATAGTCCTTCAAAAATATGCTGAGCAATAATTGTGGCCAGGTCAGAAGTAATAACCTGTTGGTCTAAAGAGGGTGGTGTATCAATCATTGCAAAACGGAGAGTGCCACCTTTTTCCTGGGCCATCACCATAGAACTTCCGATCAATAAAAAAGCCAGCAACAGTATTAGAGTTACATTTTTACGCATTTTTTACCTCCCATGCTATTTAGAGATCACAAACAACAAATAAAAATCATTCCTCCTTCCTTAAATTTATTAATGAAATAAACAAAATTTGTTTGAAATATAATTTTCTTAAATTATAATATTAAATACTAGCTGTTGACTCTCTAATAACTAATTTTGGATTAAATATTTGTTGCTTTTTATATTCCGCTTTTTCAGCTTCAATTAAATCTACCAGCAGATTGATAGCAGCTCTTCCCATCTCTCTTCTTGGTTGAGAAACCGTCGTTAAACTGGGAGTGGAGTATCTACTCTGAATAATATTATCAAAACCAATTACAGAAATATCTTCCGGAATTCTCACCTTCATTTCATAAGCTGCTTTTAAAGCTCCCAGTGCCATCTGATCCTCAGCAGCAAAAACTGCTGTCGGTAATTCTTTTCTTTGCAGTATTTTTTTCATCTTCTGATAACCGCTGTGATAGGAGTAATTGCCTTCATAAATATAATCTTCTTTTAATGATATCAGGTTATCTGCCAGAGCCTTTTTATATCCCATTAAACGCTGTCTTGAATCTTTTCGATTTTGATAGTCAGGTCCGGTAATAATAGCAATTTTTTGATGGCCCAGTTCTATAAGGTGCTCTACTGCCAGATATCCTCCTTTAAAATCATCAATATTGATACTGGGAATGTCATTAAAATAATGAGCAATTAAAACTATTGGTACATTTAATTTTTTTAATTTATTGAAAATCTTATTTTTCTTAATCAATTTTTTAGTTCCACCAATTAAAATCCCTTCAATAGAACTCTGATACAGCAGGTTATTTATAATTTCTTCAAAAGACTTATTATTGAGCATTGATAAGATTAAATTATAATTTTTTTCCCTTGAACTTTTTTCTATACTATTAACGATATCGCTGAAATAGGGATCAAGATAGTCAAGTATTAAACCAAGGTTGTAGGATTTTTTGGTAGAAAGTGATCTGGCATTAATGTTGGGTCTGTAGTTTAATTCTGATGCTATTTCTAAAACTTTATTTTTAGTGTCTTCTTTAATTGGAATAACAGAGTCTTTATTATTAATAACTCGCGATACTGTAGTTATGGAGACTCCTGCTTTTTTAGCTATGTCTTTTAAAGTGACTGCCATTTGAAAAACCCCTCTATTTTATTAATATTCTGAATATTTAAAGTGAATCTTGACTTCCTCAAATTACTAAAACCTTAACAGTTAACGTTTTCATTTTTTTATATCATATTTAATATATTAGACGCTAACTTAATAAATCCTTTATTTTTTTAATATTTTTTATATTTTTAATATTTATTCTTGTTCGCTAATAAAAAAATAGGTCTGCATAAACCAAGGATTTTGCAGCAAAAAACCTCTTTTTATACAGGCTAGTTGCCCACTAAAAGAGGTTTAAAAAAGTTTATCTCACTTATGCAATCTCGGATCAAAAGCATCCCGGAAACCATCGCCCACCAGATTAAATCCAAGCACCAATAAGGCAATCGCAATCCCCGGAAAAGTTGCAATCCAGGGAGCATTTCTTAAAAAATCCTGGCCATTGCTGAGCATAGCTCCCCATTCCGGCGTAGGCGGCTGGGCTCCCAGGCCGAGAAAACTTAAACCAGCTGCATTGATAATTGCCCGGCCAATACTCAAAGTTGTCTGAATAATAATTGGAGCCATAGAATTCAAAAAAACATGTTTTAAAATAATCCGGAGATCATTTGCTCCCAGCGCCTGAGCTGCCAGCACATACTCTTTTTTCTTGACCGAAAGGACCGAACTGCGGACAATTCTGGCATACTGAGGAACATAAACAATTCCAATTGCAATCATCGCATTATAAATTCCTGGACCCAGGATCGACATTATTACAAGAGCTAATAAAATATAAGGAAAAGAAAGCATTAAATCCATAAACCTCATAATTAACATATCCAGCCAGCCACCGTAATAACCCGAGATAAGTCCCAGCGTCACTCCAATAATTAGAGAGATAAAAACAGCAATAAAACCAATTTGCAGAGAAATTCTGGCACCATAAATTATCCGGCTAAAAATATCTCTTCCAAATTCATCTGTACCCAGAAAATTTTCGGAAGATGGCGGCCTAAAAGACTTAATAAAATTTTGTTCTAAAGGATCATAAGGAGCAATCAGAGGAGCAAAAACAGCAATTACAGCAAATATAATCAGAATTATAATACCGGCAATTGCAGTTCTATTCTTACGCATTCTGCGCAACGAAATAGTCCATAAACTTTGGCTTTTAATCTTATTTTCTTCTGTTATTCCAGTTAATTTTGCCAAGATTTTCACCTCCCTTATTGAATCAAGTTTGTCTCTTCAGTTTAAGAATAATGAATCCGGGGATCCAGATAGGAATATAAAATATCTACAATCAAATTAATAAATACAAAAAATGAAGCAATAAAAATTACTGCTCCCTGAATCACTGGAAAATCTCTACCTAAAATTCCGTTGATTAGCAGTCTCCCTACTCCTGCTCTGGCAAAAACTGTTTCTGTCAGCACCGCACCTCCCAGAAAACTGCCAAACTGAAGGCCGATAATTGTAACAACTGGAATCAAGGCATTTTTAAGCACATGTTTTAAGATCACTACTTTTTCCGGTAATCCTTTGGCCCGGGCTGTTCTAATATAATCCTGGTTTAAAACCTCTAAAGTAGTAGATCTGGTCATTCGAGCAATCATAGCCACTGGAATTGTGGCCAGAGTAATCGCAGGCAAAATAAGATGAGAAAAAGCACTTCTAAAGGCGGCCCAATTACCGGTTACAATACTATCCAGAAGATAAAAATTTGTAATAACCTCTAAATCTGCCATTCTCGAAATACGCCCGGATATAGGCAGCCAGCCCAGCCGGGAGCCAAAAACCAGCATTAACATCATTCCCACCCAGAATACAGGCATCGAAATTCCAAGTAAGGCTCCAACCATAGTCAAATTATCAACCAGCGAATACTGTTTAATTGCTGAGACTATCCCGGCAGCTATCCCAATTAGACTGGCAAAAATCATACTTAAAATTGTGAGCTCTATTGTAGCAGGAAAAGCAGATCCAATCTCATTAATAACAGGATTTCTATTTCTAATTGATCTTCCCAGATCCCCCTGCGCTAAATTACTTAAAAACTTATAATATTGAACATAGAGAGGCTCATCAAAACCAAGCTCAGCCCTAAGTCGGGCAGCATCTTCTGCAGTTCCCTTATCTCCCAGCATAATCTGTACCGGATCACCAGGTATTAAATGTATCATCAAAAAAACTACAATTGAAATAGCAAGTAATAGTGGTATCAAAAGCAGCAGTCTTCTTAAAATGTAGCTAAGCATATTATATTCACCCCGAAAAATTAATGGGGGTAGAATTCTACCCCCATTTTAATTAATTACTGCTCCAACCAGACTTTATGAAAATATTTGTTATTGGTTGGGTAAAGCACATAATTCTTAACACTTTTTCTAATTGGAATCTGCATTTTCATGTGATTTAAGAATACAAATGGAGCATCATCTACAACTATCTGTTGAACTTCTTTATATAACTTTTCTCTTTCGGCTTCATCCGTAATCTGCTGGGCTTCTTCTAATAGTCTATCTACTTCTTCATTAACATAAAAAGCACGATTAGTTGACCCCCGGTTATCGGAATTGAAGAAAACATTTAAAAAGTTATCCGGATCACCATTATCCGCAATCCAGCCAAAAAAAGCAGCTGTATGTTTTCCGGCCTTACCTTCTTCAATATAGGTACCCCACTCTAACTGTTCAATATTTGCTTTAATGCCAACCTCACTTAAATACTGCTGAACAGCTGTAGCAAGCCTGGCTCCAACTGGATTGTATGATCTGGGAGCAGAATAAGTGCGGAGAGTAAATTCAAAACCATCACCATAACCTGCTTCTTCCAGTAAGCTTTTTGCTCTTTCTGGATTATAGGGATAACCTTCCAGACTTTCATCATAGGACCAGATTGTTGGAGGCAGTGGACCTCTGGCAACTGTTGCCTGACCGCCCATTAGATATTCCACAATTTCTTCTTTGTTGACTGCATAATTCATTGCCTTCCTTACCTTTTTATTATCAAATGGTTTTTTCTCATTATGGAGGGCAATATAACCAATATTCAAACCTGGTGCCTCTAAAAGTTCCAGCTCATCATTTTCTCTAACTCTGGCAATATCAGTTGGATTTAAGCCTTCCATTACATGCACATTACCATTTTCCATTTCTAAAAGTCGGGTCTGATTATTTGGAATTACTGTAAAGATCAGCTCATCTAAATAGGGACGTCCATCCCAGTAATCTTCGTTTGCTTTTAGAGTAATATGGTCATCTCTTACCCACTCTACAAATTTAAAAGCCCCGGTCCCAACAGGATTTTTAAAAATATCTTCTCCATATTCTTTAACCGCTTCTGGACTGACAATCATTGTTGCAAACATTGCCAGATTTTTTAAGAAAGGAGCATAGGGGTTTTTCAGAGTGAAACTAACTGTGTAATCATTAACTGCTTTGACCTGATCTATCATTCCCAGTGAGAAACCGGCGTAAGGATAGGAACCTTCCATATAATATGGATGTTCTGGATCCAGCTGCCGCTCAATATCAAAGACTACAGCCTCAGCATTAAAGGGACTGCCGTCATGAAAACTAACACCTTCTCTTAAGTGAAAAACATACTCCAGCCCATCATCAGAAATTTCCCAGTCAGTAGCAAGCGCAGGTTCTATTTCTGTTGTACCTGCTTTAAAACGTACCAGACCATCAAAAACATTGACAATCACATCGGCCGAATTACCCAGAGTCGTCATATGTGGGTCTAAGGCATCTGCATCCGCACCCTGAGCATAAATTAAAGTTCCTCCATACTGAGCTTCGTGATTATCTGCCAGAATCGGACTGATAAAAGTAAACATTAAAATCAGAACCATCAGCAAAACTCTTCTCAACATTTTCACTCCTCCTTGTTATTTGGTTAATTTATAAAAATATTATGAATATTTTTAATATAAAATACAAAAAAGACAGTACATGTTATATTTCGCTGTAAATTAATAAAATCCTGCTGATAAATAGAAAAAATCCCCACTTTAATCAGATCCACTAAAAGCTAAAGCAGGGCATTTAAAATTTGAAACTATCTTTAACTGTTTATAAGCTCCTTACCAGGGCAGCTTCTCCCCCTGATAATCATAGTATATCTCTTCGTACTGCTTACTGTTTTGAACAAAGTGCCTAAATATCTCTGCTGCTGACTCGGCTGCTTCAATATCGGCCTCTTCATTCTTTTCTCCCAGCATATAAGTTTTGAGATAACCTGGATGGAGGGCAAAAACTTTTAATCCCTTTGGCTGCAGGTGATTCTGGATAATTTTAGACTGCATATTGACTGCCGTTTTGGACATTGAATAACCGTACTCTTTTTTTCGACTGCAGTCAGCAATACTTCCAGCCTCTGAAGAAATATTTATTAAAAGCTTTTCTTCTCCTTTAAGCAGTAAGTCGATGACTGAATGGCTGACCTTAAGCGGGCCCAAAGAATTAACCCTATACATTTTTTCCATCATTTCAAAATCAAGTTCTCCCAGAATGTCATCAACATCAGGCGCAAAAATGCCGGCATTATTGACCAAAACATCAAGTGAGTCTGTCATTTTCCTTATTTCTCCTGCAGCATTTTTGATTGAGCTATCAGTTTCCAGATCTAATTTAAGCAGTTTTAATTTTTCCGGGCATTCAGCCTGCAGATCGTCAAGCCAGTTCCACTCATCCAAATACTGACCGGCAAAGGTAAGATAATCTGCTTCTAAAAATTTCTTGGTCAGGGCAAAACCCAGACCCCTATCCGCTCCTGTGATATAAACTGTTTTCTGCAACAAAATCCCTCCCAGATTTATTATCTTCAAATTAATTCCTGAAGCTATATTTCTCCAAAAAAAGAGATTTCCCTTTAAAAATTCTGTTCATGATAAATGTAAGATAATTAATTTACAATAAAGCTGAATTAAAATATAATGAAAAGGAGTATTGAAGGAGGTTTTTACGATGAGAGAGATATATCAAAAGACAAAAAGATTTTTTAATTCATATACTGATAAATTCAATTTAGAAGAGGAAAAAGATCAGAAAAATATCCAGCTAAAAATTGACCACAGCAAAAGAGTGGTTGCCAATATGGAAGAAATAATCAGCGCCATGGATGTAACTGATGAGCAAAAAAATATGGCCAGGATAATTGCTCTCCTCCATGATATCGGCCGCTTTAAGCAGTACAAAAAATATAAAACTTTTTCTGACTATAAATCTGAGGACCACGGAGAGCTGGGCGTGAAAATAATTAAGGAAAGTAATTTAACTGGCGCTTTAGCTGAAAATGAGCAGAATATAATTTTAAAAGCAGTTAAAGAGCACAATAAAGCTGATTTAAACCCGGAAAAATTTACAAATGAAAAAGAATTATTTTTTGCCCGGCTGATCAGGGATGCTGACAAACTGGATATTTTTAATATATTTGTGGAGAGATATAAGGCCCGCAGCCAGAAAGATTATGTGGTCAGGCTGTCAACTGAACCGAAAATCAATGATAAAATTTATTATAAGATCTTAAACCGGAAGTCAATTAACTATGACCTGTTAAAAACTATTAATGACTTAAAAGCCATGCAGCTCGGCTGGATCTATGATATTAATTTTAAGGAGACAATTGAAATTATTAAGCAGCGGGGCTACCTGGAGGTTATTTATAATTCGATGGATCTGAATGAGAGGGCTGAAGAGATTTATCAGCGGGTGAAGGAATATGTGGAAAACCCCTTTTAGATTGAGATTTTAAAATTTTTTCATTTGCAAATTTTTTCAATTTTATTTTGGACTAATAATTAGAAAGACTGCAGCCAGAAATACTTGGCTACAGTCTTTTTGACAAATAAACTTGTTAGTCATATTATAATTTATAATAATTGGGCTGAATCATCATCTAAAAACACTGACGTTTTATCATGTCTTTTTAAAATTGAAGATGGACAATTTGGAGAAACTTCATCATCACCTAAACAGTTTTTAACAGCTTCAGCTTTTCTGGCGCCGGGTACAGTACAAATAATATTCTCTGATTTTAAAATCTGTTTAACTGTCATAGTAATAGCCTTTTTAGGAACATCCTCAATTGTTTTAAACCATCCTTCTTTAACCTGTTGTTTCCGAGAAACATCATCCAATTCTACTATGATAAATGGATCTTCTTCTTCAAAATCTGCAGGCGGTTCATTAAAAGCCAAATGACCATTTTCTCCAATACCTACAAAAGCAGCATGAACTTTATCTTCTGATGCTATCTTTTTATTTAACTTAACACACTCTCTTTCTGGATCGTTTTTCCCATTGATTAAATTAACTTCTTTTAATTTTTCAACATGAGAAATAAAGTTTTCTTTAATATATTTTCTAAAACTTGCTTTATGGGTCTCATCTATACCAACATATTCATCTAAGTGGTAAAGCTTTGTTTTAGACCAATCAATATCATTAAATTTTACCAATTCTGCCAGAAAATCCAACTGAGAATTACCTGTAGCTATAATAAAAACGGCTTCACCATCTTCATCAATAGCTTTAATTAAAATTTCTCTGGCTTTCTCTGCCGCATGTTTACTTGTAGTTTTTTTGTCTTTATAAGTGTTTATTTTCATTTCTATTTCCTCCTAAAGAATTATTTTTTATTTAAAAAATTAAATCTGGTAAATATAAAGTAAATTCTGGCCAAAAAGTAGTTAATATTAATACTGAACCCATTACTATGTAAAATGGTACTAAAATCTTTAATGTTTGTTCAATTTTAATATCAGCAATTGCACATCCAATATATAGGGATGTTCCAACTGGAGGAGTATTTAAGCCAATCCCCAAGTTTAACATCATCATTATACCAAATTGAATGGGATTCATTCCTAACTGAACAACTATTGGTAATAATATTGGAGTTATGACCAGTATTATTATTCCCATATCCATTATCATTCCTAAGAAAAGCAAAAATAAATTGATTAATAAAAGTAAAATAATCTTATTTTCTGTAATTCCTAAAAGTGTATTGAGTAATAATTGAGGAACACTCAAATATGATAAAAGCCAGGCAAATGCACTCGAAGTACTAATTATCGCGATAATCATTGAGAGAGTTCCAATAGATTGATTAAAAATTTTAACAATTTGTTTCAATGATAAAGATTTATATACAAAAACAGATAAAAATAAAACATAAACTACAGCAACTGCAGCAGATTCTGTAGCTGTAAATACTCCAGCTACTATTCCCCCAATTATAATAATTATTGTAAAAAGTCCTAACATTGAATCAAAAATCACCTTTGGAACCTCTTTTAAAGCCACACCCTGTCCCGTTGGATAATCTCTTTTTCGAGCAAGAATATAACATAAAGCCATTAAAAATATTCCTAAAGTAATACCTGGTATATAGCCAGCGATAAAAAGTCTTCCAACAGATAAACCACCTGCTGCTAGTGAATAATATATAATATTTTGACTGGGAGGTATAATGACTCCCTGTACTGAAGATGTTGTAGTTACTGCTACTGAGAAATCATCATCATAACCCTCTTCCTGCATTAAAGGAATCAAAAGAGCTCCAATTGAAGATACATCTGCAGAAGAAGAACCTGAGATCCCTCCAAAAAGCATACTGGCCAAAACATTAACCATTGCCAGTCCACCTTTTATTCTGCCAATAAATATACTTGCAAACTTTATAATTTTTTCAGATATACCCGAATTCCCCATTATTAAACCAACTAAGATAAAAAAAGGCACAGCTAAAAAGGTAAAAGTTCTTAAACCAGAAATCATTCGCTGAAAAACCATAATTAATTGTATATCTAAATAATAGCTTGTTAATACCGAAGAAATTCCCATTGCAAATGCAATTGGTACATTTAGAAAGATTAAAATGAAAAATGATCCTAATAAAATCATTATTGCTGGGTCCATACTTCTCCCTCCCTAAACAACATAAAAAACATTTTAATTAAACTCTGTATTACTAACATAAAGCCTACAATAACTATTAAAGCTGCCAATGTTTTTGAAGGAATATTAGTAGCAGGTAAAGGGCTTATTATATCATAGTCATATAGTTTTAAACCTTGATAAAACATTGTTGCACTAAATAGCATAACCATTAATTCTGAAAATAAATTAATAATCTTTCTCCCTGTTTCAGACAATCTATCTGTAAAATAAGAAATACTAATATGATTCCCATCTCTATGCCCTTTTATAATTCCTAAAAATCCAAACCATAATAATAAATATATAGAAAATTCTTGTGCTCCTTTAATTGGAGAACTAAAAACATAACGCATAACAACTGATGCAAAAACTAATACAACTAAAAACATTAAAGAAGCCACACAGATAAAAGTAATAATTTTATAAATTGATTCATATATTATTTTCAATAAATTTCTAATCATAGTTTTACCTCCACATTTAGAGTGGTATAACCCCCACTTTTAAAAAGGGGGTTATACCATTAATTAATGATTATTGTAGCTCTATAATTCTTTCAATATAGCCCTGTAATTCTGGATATTCTTCGTAAAGTGGCATAACTGCTTCCTGGAACTCAGAAGTATCAACCTCTGTAATTTCAACTCCTGCTTCTAATACTTTTGCTTTTGATTCATCCTGGAAAGCTCTCATTTCACGTTTTTCAAACTCTTTTGCTTCTTCTGCAGCTTCCATTATTGCAGTTTGATGCTCTTCAGAAAGACTATCAAATTTAGCTTTGTTCATAATTATTATTGCTGGTGGATGTAAATGATTATCTACTGCATAATATGGAGCAACTTCGTAATGACTTGATGTATAATAACTTACAAAATCATTTTCAGCACCATCAATAACACCAGTTTGCAAACCACTATATACATCACCATAAGGCATAGGTGTTGGATTAGCACCTAAGAGTTCAACCATCTTCATCGGAAGTTCAGCTTCCTGAACTCTAATATTCATACCTTCTAAATCACTGAGTTCAGAAACTGGTTCAGTTGTATAGAAACTTCTAAAACCTGATTCAAACCAGGTTAATCCAACTAAACCTACGTTTTCAAGTTTCCCTTTAATTTCTTGACCAACATCACTTTCTAATACATTCCAGAGATGATCATAACCACTAAAGATAAATGGAAGGTTAAATACACCAACATCACTAACTACTTCTGCTAAAGGTACAGCATTAACTCTAGCCATTGCTACAACACCAGTACGAGCCATAGAAATAGTTTCTGCTTCTTGACCTAAAGTAGCTCCATAATGTACATCAACGATGACTTCCCCATTAGTTTTTTCTTTAACCAGTTCGGCAAAACGAATATCAGCTTTTGTTACAGGATTATTAGCTGGCTGATTTTCTGCTAATTTAAGAGTAATAGTATCCTGTCCCATTACAGATTGTCCTAAAGTTAATAGCAAAGCAAATACAAAAACAATAACTAAAATTCTTCTCATTTGTTATACCCCCATAATTTTTTAATATTAAGTAATTCATCCAAATAAACAAGCTTAATACCTAATTGATTCTATCACCTCCCCTAATTTAATTATAATTAATTAGGTTAACTAATTAATTAAACAAAAAATATTATTGTCTCTTTCTATATCTAATATCTCCTTCTACTACTGTTATCTCAACTTCTAGATCTTTGCTCAAGACAACTAAATCAGCATCTTTCCCCGGAGAAATTGAACCCTTTCTATCATCTATTCCCATTATTTTAGCAGGGGTTAAAGTTGCCATTTTTACAGACTCTATTAGCGGTACATCAGCCAGGTTTATCATATTACGAACAAGTCTATCCATAGTTGCCACACTACCTGCAAACGCCTGACGATCAGGCATTTTGGCAACCCCCCCTTCAATAATAACTTCTATTCCATTTTCTAAACTTCCTAAAATTGATTTCCCTTCGGGCATTCCTGAACCTCTCATTGCATCAGTAACTAAGGCAATATGGTCTGATCCTTTTATTTTATAAATCAATTTAAGTAATTCTGGAGGTAAATGATAACCATCAGCTATTATTTCCACATTAAATTCATCAAATAAATAACCTGACTCCACAGCCCCCAGAACTCTTTTCCCATTTACTCTTTTTAGCATACTCATACCAGAATAAAAATGAGTTAATAAGTCATAGCCATATTCAAGTGCATTTAACATATCTTTATATTCAGCATCAGTATGGCCAATAGAAGCAATAATCCCTTTTGTTTTTAAGAAAGCTCCTAACTCTAAAGCTCCATCAATTTCAGGTGCCGCTGTAATTCTAGCAATATCATCAGAACTATTAATAATTTTTTTATAATGGTCAACTTTAGCTTTTTTCAAAAAACGTTCATCCTGTGCTCCTTTTTGGTTGACAGATAAATAAGGCCCTTCGAGATGAACCCCCATAATTTTTGATCCATTTTCATTTTTCTGTTTTGCTATTTTTAAATTATCAAAAAGTCTATAAAGTTCTTCATCTTTTGCTGTTAAGGTGGTCGGATAAAAAGCTGTAGTTCCATATTTTACATGGTTGTCAGCGATTTTTAATATCGAATCTACATCACCATCCATTAAATCTGCCCCACCTCCACCATGGAGATGAATATCAATAAAACCTGGAACTATATACTTACCATTCAAATCTAAATGTTCAGCTTTTTCATTAACCAAATCATCAACTCTAACTATTTTTTTCCCATCTATTAAAATATTAGTTTTTCTTATTTGATAGGGAGTTACAATATTAGCATTTAATAGTTGTAGCAATTTGAAACACCTCGCTTTTAAGAAGATTAAGAAATTTCACTTATTAATTTTAAGACTTTATTATTTTGTTTTAAATAGTTAACTTCCCTTTCTTTTAATTTTATATTCTCTGTATTCGAATCATCAACATCGTTATTTTCAACAATAAATATCTCTGCATCTTTAAACATCAAATTAAAATGCCATTCATTTCTTTTTACTAAATAAAATTTGCCTTTTTCTAACCAGGTCAACTCTATTTTTTCTCCATCCTTAGTTAATAAGCAACATTCTCCTGATAAAAGAATAAATCCTTCGTCACTTTCGAAATGTCTCTGCCAAACTAAGCTCTGTTCTGGACTAAAGTTTTTATAACCAACTCCCCATCTTTGATTAGAGAAAATCATTTTATAACCCTTTTCATCACTTTCGAAAATATTCAATTAAATCACTCCATAAAATAATTTTTTACTAACTGTCTTTCAATATCCTGAAGGGAATTTGCAATTGCACCTAACACATATACTCCTTCTCCCAATTCTGATACTAGAATTTTAGCTGCAAAAGGTACATTTTTTAAAATTCGTTTTTCCAAATCTTCAATATAATGAGTAAGAATTTGACTATATTCTCCTCCAATAACTATTACTTCAGGATTTAAAATGCTAATCAGATTAATTAAAAGCATCGTAATATTTTGATTAGTATTTTTAATATAACTATTTATCTTTGGGTTGCTTTTTGTATAATTTTGCAAATTATTAAAGTCGGAAATTTCGATTCCAAAATTCTCATTTATTTTTTTAAGTATTATATCAGTATTAAATCTTTGCTCAAAGGAACCACTGTCTGTAACCGTATCATTTAGTTGACTATGATCAGTTACAGAAAAACCAACTTCACCTGCAAGACTATTATAACCTCTATATAATTGTCCATTAATTATAATCCCGGCTGCAATTCCATTTCCTATTTTTAAGTAAACTGAGTTGTTTTTATTGGCTATTTTACCCTGCCACTTTTCACCAAGTACTGCTGTGTTAACATTATTTTCCATTTTAACCTGACAATTATATTCTTCACTAAGACAACTAATTATTGGTTTATTCTGCCAATCGCCGCTATGGGGAGCAAATTTTATTTCCTGTTGATCATGATCATAAACCCCAGGAAAAGAAATACTAATACTTAAAAGTCGGTCTAAATTAATTTCATTAGTTTTTAGTAGTTGGCCAATACAATCAATTAAAAATTCCAAACTTTTTTTATTATTATCTTTATAATAAAAACTTTCTTCTTTAATAATTTCTCCTAAGTAATTAGCCAGGGCAATAGTTAATTTCTTCTCTGATATTAATACCCCTAACAAATAACCACAATCTTCATTCAATTTGAGTAAAATAGGTTTTCTGCCTACTGTATTTTCCAAACTCTCATCATCTGTTTCAATTATTATATCATTATCAATTAAAACACTCACTATTGATGATACACTTGGGGTGCTCAAAGATAATTCGCGTGCTATATCTGCTCTTGATAATTTTTTATTTGAATTTTTAAGTAGTTTAACTAGTTGTTTTATATTTTCATGTCTTATATTCAAAGGTTTATAAGATTTTCTTTTTTTATTATTCATAAATATCCACCCAATTATTTTAAAAATTATTTTTTTATTAGTTAACCTAATTAATAAATTCAACACCAAAATGAATTCTCCTGCAAAAAAAAACAAATTTTTTTAATAGATTTAAAACAAATAAAATTATTATTAATCAATCTATCTGACCCTACCCCAACTTACCTGACACTAAGTTAAGATATATAACTCAGTAGGCGATCAAATTAGGGAAGAGCCATTTTTTCTATCTTAGATATCAAAAAATTATTTTTTTACTATCAGTTTTATAAATTCTTATTTTTCGTTTATACTATTAATTGAACTAACACTCAATTTATCAATTTTAATTTTTTCTTCTCCAAGATTTTTAATCTTAACTTTTTTAGTTTTTCCAGCTATTAGATCAAAATAATTATCTGAAAAAACTACCCCCTCTTGAGGTATCTCTAACTTAACAAATCGAGCATGCTTATCTGAATTTATTTCTATAGTATTATTTAGTTTATCTACCTCAAATTCTAAATTGCATTCCGGAAATTCTAAATTCTTATTTTCTCTAATATAATATAATTTGTCAGGTGTTAATTCAGTAACTGAAGAAATCCTAATAACCACCTCAGATCCCGCTTTATTTTTTAATACTTTATTTTCTTTAAATTTCTTTATAAGTTTAGAATCTAGTTTATCGATCTCCAACTTAAATCTCTCTTCATAAATTATATTTCCACTAAAATCTAAAATCTCTAAAACGATGTGATCTTTTATCATTTCATTTAGATCATTAGTTATCCATAATTCAATATCTTTTCCTTCATCATAATTAATTGATAAAAGCAGGGGATGATAGAATTTTTTAGCATAATAATAAGAAGCTTTAGGTAATAAATAATAATCAATAACTGACCAGCTGGTGCCAGGCCAGGAATCATTTAATTGCCAGAAAAGGGTTCCACTAGTTTTAGGTCTTCTCCTCCTATAATGTTCAATTCCATACTGTAAGCCAACTGCTTGTGTAAGCATAGAAAAATTTAAATACTGATCTATAGTATTAGGCTTCCCAGTATAACCTTCCATTAATAAAATACCTTTTTCATGATGAACATCTTTGTTTCTATAGTCCATCTCATCACTACCCCAGTAATATTTTCCATCCGGTATATTATTATTTAAGGTATATTTATTTGCAGATGCATGCATACCAAATTCACTAACAAAATTTGCTTTATCTTTCTTAAAGTTTTTAAAGGATACCCCTTCAACACTAAAATCTTCTTTAACTTCTTCCCCAAATTTACGAGGCTCTATTAATCCATGCCATACCTGCCAGTTATGCTGGTCACCAACATTAGGGTCATTATGATCATTGCCTCCATAAGGTGAACTAGGCCAGTAAAGACGGTCTGGATCAAGTTCAGATAATAGCTCCGGCATTAATTCATTATAGATTTTTTCTCCATAAAATCTATAATCAACTTCTCCCATCGTATATTTTTTTTCATGAATCCAGTGGTTTTCATTATTACCACACCAGATAGCAAGACAGGTCTCATTTCTTAATCTTTTAACTACTGATTTAATCTCATTTTCTACATTTTTCATAAAGTTTTTATTATAATCTGGGTAAACTGCACAAGAAAACATAAAATCCTGCCAGACTAGAATACCATTTTTAGTACACTCTTTATAAAAAATATCTTTTTCATAGATTCCACCACCCCATACCCTTAACATATTCATATTAGCTTCTTTAGCAAGTTTAACTAATGATTTATAACGTGAATCCTCTACAGAAGCAAATAAATTATGGACAGGAATCCAGTTTGCACCCTTGGCAAACAACTTAACACCATTAAGCACAAAGGTAAAAACATCTTCACCTTCTTCATTTTTCTGTTCAATTTCTACTATCCTTATCCCAAAGTCTTTTTGATAAGAATCTAATTTTTGGTTCTCAGCAAAAATTTCTATCTTGAGTTCATACAAATAGGGGGCGCCCAAATCATTAGTCCACCACAACTTAGGATTTTCAACCTTTAACTTAAAACTTTCAGTATCTTTAGTTAATTTTTCTTCAATTTCATAATTATTTTCGTCTCCAATAAAACTTAATTTTATTTCTAAATCTTTACATTTAGAAAAATTATCAATTTTAATATCTACATTAATTTCTGCTTCATCATCTGAAATATATAATGTTTTTGCATATACATTATCTATTACTGCTTTCTTGATTTTTTTTAATTTAACCTCTTTCCAAATTCCAGCAGTCAGCAGACGAGGACCCCAATCCCAGCCAAAATTCATCTGGGCTTTTCTTGCCCAGGGACGCTCTTTACCATAATTGCCCCACATTTCAATATTATGCACTGTATGTTCACTAACTGGATCAAATTTTACTGCTAGTGTATTTTTTCCTTTAAGAATGTCATTAGTAACATCAAAGGAATGAGAGATAAACATATTGTCAGTACTGCCAATCTTAAGACCGTTCAAATACACATCAGCGAATGTATCTAAACCCTCAAATATCAGCTTTATCCGCTCTCCATCTTCTACCAGATCTTTATAATTAAAAGTTGTTCTATACCACCAGACCTGTTCTTCAACCCACTGACACTTTTGATCATTATGCCCATAAAATGGGTCCTCAATAATTTTATGCTCAATTAATGTGCTATGTACATCTCCTGGTACTTCAGCTGACATCCAAAATCTATCTAAAGTTTTTGGAGAAGCAATTTCTAAATCATTTTTTTCCCCCACTTTAAAATTTTTTAGTTTCCACCCTTTATTAATTAAAATAACAATCACCTCTAAAAATTCTATAGTTTAAAATTATTTTATTTATTTCTTTTTCAGTTATCATATTTTCACTTAGAAAATCAAGTCTATATAACGGTCTTTCGGTTACATAGATATTTTCTTTATCTTCTAGATAATCTATTTGATTATCATTTAAAGCTTCCATTAAAGCCTTTTTGCCTATTTGATCATTAAGCCAGTCAATTACAGGATCATTGACATCTAAATTATGTGCCGTATCTTTTGAATTTACTCTAATTTGTTTTTTTAATCTTATATCTTTCGAAGAACTTGCAAGTATAATTTCATATATATCATTTTCAACAATCCAGTCTCCTATTTCTGGATTATAATATGCAAAATCTCTATAAGATAAAGTGAATTCTATTTCTTTACTTTCACCAATATTTAAAACTACTTTTTTAAACTTTTTAAGTTCTTTAACAGGGCGATCATAATAGGGATTTTTCTGAGAAATATATAATTGTACTACCTCTTTACCCGCCCGGTTTCCGATATTTTTTATTTTTAAACTAACCTTTATTTTATTTCGAGCCTCAACTTCATTCTTTACATTTAAATTTTTATATTCAAATTCAGTATAAGAAAGACCATGACCAAAAGTAAATTGAGTAGTGATGTTTTTCTTTTCAAAATATCTATACCCGATATAAATCCCTTCTGCATAATTTACTTCTTCGTTAAATCCCGGAAAATTTAAATGTGAAGGATTATGTTCTAATGCCACCGGAAATGTCTCAGAAAGTTTTCCAGACGGATTAACCTTCCCACTTATTACATTAACTATTGCTTTAGCACCTGCCTGTCCTGGGAGCCAAGCTTCTAAGATAGCTGGAACTTCATTAATCCAGGATGACATGTTTACTGCTGAACCATTATTCAAAACTACAATAATATTTTCATTTACTTTCGCAACTTCATTAATTAGTTTATTTTGAATTTCTGGAAGATCTATATTTTTTCGATCAAAACCTTCTGATTCATATTCTTCAGGGATCCCTGCAAAAACAATAACATAATCAGATTTAGCTGCTTTATTTACAGCATCTTTTAATTGAATTTCTAATTTTTCGTCAGTTTTATAACCAGATGAATAATTAAATTCTGTAGATTTAGGAATTGAATTTTTTATCACAGTAAATCCATCAGATAAATTATAAGGTGTAACCTTTGAACTACCACTACCCTGATAGCGAGGGTTAACTGCCATTTCTCCAATTACTGTTATTGAGTTTAACTTAGCAAAATCAATTGGAAGTAAATTGTTCTCATTTTTCATTAATACAATTGATTCTTCTGCTGCTTTTTGTGCTATTTTATCATGTTCTTCATAATCTACTATAATTTTATTCTTTTTTGCTTTGAAAACTGTTTTTAAAATACGCTTAAGAGAATTATCTAGTATTTTTTCTTCTAAATCTTTTTTCTCTATTGCCTGCTTAATTTTTTCAGAGTTTACCCTTGCAGGACCAGGCATTTCTAAGTCTAACCCAGATTTTAGTGCTTTTATTCGATCATGTACAGCACCCCAGTCAGAAATAATCAATCCTTCATATCCCCACTCTTCTCTAAGGATTTGTTTTAAAAGATAATTATTTTGAGTTGCTGGAATACCATTAACTCTATTATAAGCAGCCATTATTGTCCATGGTTTTACTTCCTTTACTACTCTTTCAAAAGCATGTAGATAAATTTCTCTTAAAGCTCTTTCAGCTACCTTTACATTAATTGAAAACCTTTTATATTCCTGATTATTACAAACATAATGCTTTAAAGATGTTCCAACCCCCTGATCCTGAATACCTTTAATAAATTCGGATGCCATATCCGCTGTTAAAATTGGATCTTCAGAAAAATATTCAAAATTTCTGCCTCCTAATGGAGATCTTTTAATATTAATTCCTGGTCCCAGCAAAATATTAACACCTAAACTTTTAGCCTCTTCTGCTAAAGTTTTTCCAACTAAATATAATAAATCTTTATTCCAACTGGAAGCAAGAGCTGAAGATGTTGGAAAACAGGTTGTTCTCTTGTTAGAAGTTGCTCCAAATTCATTTTCTTCAACAACATAACGAAGACCATGCGGACCATCTGTCATTATAATTGCAGGTATACCCAATCTACTGATTTCTTCAGTAGTCCACATACTCGCACCACTACATAATTTAATTTTTTCATCTAATGTTAATTCCTCTATTAGATTATCTATTTTTATATCCATATAATCCAAAACATTTCCTCCTAACCATTAACCTTTTACTGCTCCAGCACTCATTCCTTTGACTAACTGATCTTCCATCAACAAGTATATAGCAATTATAGGAATTAATGCCATTGAAAGCCCAGCCATCTGCATACCATAATCAGTGCTAAATTGCCCTGAAAATAGAGAAAGGCTTAAAGGTAAAGTCATTAAGTCATTGTCATTTATTAATACCAGAGCAAAAGAAAACTCATTCCAGTTATAAACAAAGTTTAATATTCCCACAGTTGCAAGTGCTGGTCTACTCATAGGTAAAATGATTGACCAGAATATTCTTAAATAACCTGCCCCATCAACAATAGCTGCTTCTTCTACTGCTTTAGGTAAACTCTTCATAAAACTGCTCAATATAAAAATTGTCAACGGAAGATTAAAAGCAACGTATGGCAAAATCAAAGAAATTCTTGTATTTACTAGGCCAATGTTTCTCATTAATATAAAGATAGGTACTAAAGTACCATGAATCGGAACTAAAAGGCCAAAAATAAAAAAACTATAAATTAACTTTTTTCCTGGAAATTCAAAACGAGAAATAAAATATGCTGCCAGAGAACCAATAGAAACTGTAATTAATACGGAAATCCCAGCAACTATAAAACTATTCATAAAACTATTCCCAAGAGAAACAGCATTCCAAGCTTTAGTATAATTACTAAATATTAATGATTTGGGAAGTGAAAATGAATTAATTGATATTTGTTTTTCAGTTTTAAATGAATTCATAACCATCCAGAAAATAGGGTATATATTTATTAAAGCAAAAAATATTAAAATTGCATATGTAAAAAACTTTTTTAATTTATCTATTTTATTAATTTGATTATTCATAGTAACCTCCTTTTTCGTTAATCTTCAAATTTAGCAAATAGTTTTCTAACAATAGTAACTAAAACTATTCCAAATATAACAATAAATATTGATACTGCACTTCCATAGCCAAATTTCATGCCGTTAAAGGTATTATCATACATATGAATCGCCATAACTTCTGTGGCATGAGAAGGCCCCCCGTTTGTCATGACATAAATAAGGGCAAAAGTTTTAAGACTTCCACTAATGCACAAAACTATAGAAGCTAAAATTGAATCTTTTACTAAAGGAATTGTTACATATAATGTTCTTTTCCATCCCTGAGCTCCATCTATTTTTGCTGCTTCTAATATTTCGTCAGGAACTGTCTGCAATGCTGCTAGGAATATAATAAAATAAAGACCAACAAACTGCCAAATTATAACAGCAGCAACTGAAAACATTGCAATATCAGGATTGCTCAGCCAATTTTGAACCCATGATTCAAGCCCCACAAAATTTAAAATATTATTTAAGAGACCAAAATTATAATTATAAACCATACTCCAAACTAAAGAAATAATTACAGCTGATATTACTACTGGCATAAAAATAATGGTTCTAAAAAAATGTCTTCCTTTTATTTTTTGATTTACAAGTAGGGCTAACAAAAATCCAATTGGAACCTGACCTAAAACTGAAGCTAAAACTACCACCATATTATTTTTTAAAGAACGCCAAAAAACATTATTTCCAAACATTTCTGCATAGTTTTCTAAACCCACAAATGAAGGAGGAGAAAAACCATTCCACTCAACTAAAGAATATCGAGCTGAGATAAAAATTGGTACGATGACAAAACCCAAATAAAGTAAAAAAGCAGGTAAAATACCAAGATAGATTAATTTTTTCTTATGCTTATAAATGTGTTCCACTTACTAAACCTCCCTATATAAAAGGGGGAGATTATCCTCCCCCTTAATCAATAGTATATTTTATAGATTATCTTGCATTTCCTGAGCCAATTCTTCAGATGTGATTTCACCTGCGGTTAATGACTGAAGTCCATTATTAATTGTTTGAATTAAATTAATAGGTAATACAGCGTCATAAACAGGTCCGATTTGATGTTCATTAACTAAATTAATAACATCTTTGAACTGAGGAGAAATATCATCAGGTAGAGCAACTTTTGCAGGAACAAAAGATCCTGTTCTTAATAAATCTACATATGTTTCTTCAGAATAGAAGAATTTAAGGAACTTAATCGCAGCCTCTTTTTGTGCTTCTGAAAGCCCCGATCTAATTGAGAAAGCACTTCCTGTAACTCCAGATAAGGCCTTAGGATTCACTTCACCTTCAATTTGTGGGAAAGTTGCAATTCCAACATTCATATTTTCTTCTTTAGCAGTTTCTATAACTCCACCAATATCCCAAGCTCCACCAAAGAACATAGCTGCTCTTTTTTGATAAAATGCCTGTCTCATTTCCATATCGTTTAAACTATTAGCATCTTTATTGAAGTACTCTTTATCAGCAAGCTCTTTTATTACATCAAGTGCTTTTATAAATGCTGGGTCAGTAAATTTACGATCACCAGCTAAAACATCTTCTAAATAATCGATACCTGTCAATCTATCTCCTATAGTTGAAATATAAATTGACTGCAGTACCCACTTAGCTTTATTACCTAAAGAGATCGGAACAATATCATTTTCTTTAAGTGCATCAGCCATTTCTTTAAATTCTTTATATGTTTCAGGCCATTCAGTATAACCTGCCTCTTTGAGCATATCTTTATTATAAAAGGCAAAATGAGTATAATTTACTTTTGCTGGAATCGCATAAACTTTGTCATTAAAAGTATAGGCAGAAAGACTATCTCTTGGAATTAAGTCATCAGTCCAATAATCAATAATTCCTTCTAAATCCATTAATAATCCAGCTTCAACTAAAGGCTGTACTTCAGAGCCTGGATATGTCTGCATTATATCAGGTATTTGTCCACCAGCAGCTTGAGTTCTTAGTTTTGTTCTATAGCTGTCATTTGGGATAACCTGAATATTCAGCTTTATGTTAGGATTATTTTTCTGAAATTCTTCAATCTTTGGCAGCAGAACCTCACTGGCAAAAGCATCCTGTCCAGTCCAGGCATGCCACATTTCCAACTCAACAGCTTCCTGAGCCATAACTGAGCTTGTAAATAAAATTCCGACAATTAAAACTATAAAAATAATCAAACTATTTCTTTTAGTAATCAATTTATTACCTCCCAATTTTTTTGCAATAATTAATTCCCAAACTGATATTTAAAACCTGATATATCACCTCCGTTAAAATTAATTTGCTTATAAACTTATAAAATTATATTTTTTATATAGTATCTGTTGAATTTCGTTTAATAAGTTCAACAGGTATTACTATCTTTCTTGTTTTCTCATCGGGATTATTGATCAACTCATACAGCCTTTCCATTGCTGTAATACCCATCTCTTGCTTAAATATTTTTACAGTTGTCAAAGAAGGAGTAATATGTCTTCCAGTCTCAATATCATCAAATCCAGCAACAGAAAAATCTCCTGGAACTTTAAAACCTGCATCCTGAAGAGCTTTAATAACACCAATGGCTCTTGAATCATTGACAGCAAAAAAAGCTGTTGGAAGTTCTTTTTCTTCTTTTAACATTTTAGTTATTACTTTATATGCACTTTCTGTTCCATAGGTTGAGTCACCTATCTTTATAAATTTATCTTTGATTTCTAAAGAATGATTTCTTAGAGTATTTATATATCCCGTATATCTTTCCTCAAAAGAAGTATTATCTAAAGGTCCTGAGATAAACCCTATATTTTTATGCCCAAGTTCAATTAGATGATTCATCATCTTTTTTGATCCAGCAATATTGTCATTTAAAATACAATCAATATTTTCCTGCCAAAAATGATTATCTATTACAACCACTGGCATACCAGATTCTTTTATCTCCATAATTAATTTTTCATCTATCATATATCCGATAAAAATCATGCCTGCTATTTCCTGACTTGCTATCATTTCTTTAATTGTTTTTCTATCTCTTTTTCTTACCCCGGTAATTGATTTTATTAATAATTCATAATTATGTTCTTTTATAAAATTTTCTAAACCTAATGCTATTTGTGCATAAAAAGGGTTTCCTAAAATTCCTCCCTGTTTATCCAATCGATTATTAAATACTGTAGCAATATATTTAGATTTTTGATTTGTTTCTTTGTTATACTTTTTAAATTCATAACCCATTTCATTAGCAGCATTTAAAATTGCATCACGGGTTTGATTAGAAATATTTCCTTTTTTATTTATAACTCTTGACACTGTAGAAACTGAAAAACCTGTTTTATTTGCAATATCACTCAATGTAGTTGCCATAATTTAACCTCCACAAAAAATTATGCAAAACTTATATTTTTGCATAAAATATTAATTTAATTTTAAAATAATTTTAATTGCTATAATATCAGTAATAAAATGGTTTCTATTAATAAATAATAAATATAAAAATTTAAATTTCTCTCCTATACGCAAATAATAACACAACTTTTTATGCAAATCAAGCAATTTTATTGTTTTATTTGCGCAAATTTATAATTTATTTGCGCAAAATATATCGCATTATTCTGAAAGTTTAAATATAAAACCCCTTATAGCAGAAAGATTAAATTATATATCTATCTGCTATAAGGGGAAATTAGTTAATTACTTAAATTATCTAAAATTCAAATAAAGTAATAATAACTTTCTATATTTTATACTTCTAATCCACTTTAACACTACCACGAACAACCATCTCAGTTGGAATATTAACTGTAATTGGCAGAGCCCGCTTGTTTTCTATCCTCTCTTTAAGAGTCCTAACTGCCATCATTCCCATAAACTCAGTATGAATTTTAACAGTTGTCAAAGGAGGAATACTGAATTTGGAAGTTGGAATATCATTAATACTAATAATAGAGATATCCTCAGGCACCTTAATTCCTTTTTCATGTAGAGCTCTTAAAACTCCAATTGCCATTGAGTCATTTGCAACTACATAAGCCTCAGGAAGATTATCAGTATCAATCGATTCCTTTGCAATTTTGTAGCCGGAATCTATTGAAAATTCACCTAAGATGAGGTGATCTTCATTATAAAGTCCTTTATGATTCATATATTCAATAAAGGCTTTTTCTCTCTGGTCAAGCCGATCATTTTTATTGTCATCTCTCCCCCCAATAAATCCAATCTCTTTAAAACCGTTTTCAAATAAATAATCAAGAATTTTATCAATAACTTTTTTAAGGTTGACCACTATAGAATCAAATTTGCAGTTATCAACTTCGGTATCAACAAATACCAGATGATCGGTCATCTGACTAAAGTTTTCAATTTCATCATCAGTAAAACTTCCGATTGCTATAATTCCATTTATCTCTAATTCGGGATCAAAATCAAACTCTCCCCCACTGCGGTAGACCTTTTCCAGATTAATCTCTCTGTCCTTACATTCCAGTTCAATCCCATAAAATATCGATAAATAATAAGGATCCTCTATTTCTGTTTCCTGACTAAAGGCGGTAACAGTTAAAAAGGTCAGTTCTTCAGAAAGATTTTTGCGCTTAGAGTATTTTTCAATTAAAGGAACATATTCTAACTCTTCTACCGCTTCGTAAATTTTCTTCCTGGTTTCATCTTTAACTGAAATACTCTGATCCCCATTAAGAACTCGAGAAACTGTTGCCGGAGATACATTGGCCTTTTTTGCTATGTCAGTTATTGTCGCCATTTAATCACTCCTTTCCTGCTGCTTTTATTTATGATTTTTCTATTAATTAAAGAGTTATTTTAAGTTTATATCTAAAAAGTATCATAAAATACAATTTTTATCAATTAATTATTCGCTCTCGCCCATTAACTCTATATCTTATTTTCTGACCATCTGTACTGCTTCTTCTGCTTACTTTTAAATCATCCTCAAATACTTCAATATCCAGAATCTCACCCTGCCAGCTGATTGAATATTTAACTCGACTCCATTTAGCTAGTAATTTTGGTTCAAAACTGAGTACTCCATCTGGATCAATTTTCATACCACAGTAACCTAAAACAACCGACTGCCAGCTTCCACCGGCAGAAGCAGCGTGGATTCCTTCTCTGGTATTACCCTGATTATTATCAAGGTCTACATAAGCAGAACGCTCCAGATAATCATAGGCTCTCTGGTCATCTCCAACCCTTAGTCCCATCATGCAGTGAATACTGGGACTCAAAGATGAGCGGTGCAGGGTTCTTTTTTCATAGTAGTCAAAATTAGTCTGCTGGGTTTCTAAATCAAATTTATCATCCATTAGAAACATCAGCATTACCACATCAGCCTGTTTTAGAATACAGATTTCATTTTTATCTTTTCCTTTGAGCGACTCAGGCATTAGAGGCATCTTATTTTGATCCCATTCATTAATTGTCTCACATTCAAGCTCGAAATAGCCTTCAAACTGTTCTATTAATCCCTGATCAGCAACTGTATAGATTTTTTCGCTCAGCTGCTGCCAGCACTTAATTAATTTCTGATCAATACCATATTGCTGACAGAGCTTTTGATAAAGAGCAGGCTCTGCTTTTCTATATTCTTTGAGCTTCTCCAGGGCAAAATCAATATTCCATTTTGCCAGATGATTGGTGTAAGCATTATTATCAACCGGCTCGTGCCACTCATCCGGGCCGGTAACCTTTAAAATCTCATAGCGTTTTTTTTCCTGATTGTAGCTAAAACGACTGACCCAAAATTTAGCTGTTTCCAGTAAAATATGGATTCCCTTTTCTTTCATAAATCGCTGGTCACCAGTAACTTTAACATAATTGGCCATCCCCAGAGTTACGGCTGCTGTTACATGGTGCTCATAATCTGCAACATAACAGCGGTAACAGGTACCATCTGGTTCAATTGTCCAGGCAGGACATTCCTCATCACCGGTATCTGCAGATTCCCAGGGATATTTTGCGCCCCGGTAGCCATTTTCTCTGGCATTTTCTTTTGCCTTATCTAAAAGATTATATCTATATTCGACCAGATTTTTTGCTATCTCCGGGAAAGTCCAGTTAAAAAATGGAAGCACGAAAAGTTCAGTGTCCCAGAAAGCATGTCCGCCATACTCCTCCCCGTGCAGCAGCTTGGCCCCCACATTTGTCTGATTATCATCAGGGTTGGGAGTGCTCATCAGCTGAAAAATATTATACCGGATTGCCTGCTGCATCTTTTGATCTCCTTCTAAAATCAAATCAGCCTTAGACCACATTTTTTGGTACTCTTTAATATGCTCAGCAAGCTCACTATCCAGACCTTGCTGCTTAAATTCTTTTATATTTTTTAAACAGGCCTGATAAACATCTTCCTGATCCCGCTCAGTGCAAACTGCTGCCAGTTTATCAATTACGACAGTCTCTTTTTTCTGCAGCTCCAGATCAAAAAACTCACAGGCTATCTCGCCAAAAGCTCTAAATTGCTTTGACTTTAGAATATCTTCTCCTGCCAGATTCTTTACATCTACCACAGCTGCTGTACCTATTTCCATGCCAAAATCTCTGGTTTCACTTTTTAAAAAGGCACCCTCAGCTTCCAGATCATTTATCTCTAGAGTATCAAGATGTTTGACACGGAATCTTGGAAAGTCAGCAAAATTTGTTACTGTACCATCAATTCTATTTTCAAACTCAAATAAACCGCCGTAGTTTAGGGGAGTAATATAGGTTCTGACTGCCCCTAAATAACTGTTGGCCCGACTTAAGAATTTCATTTTTTCAATCTTTGTCTTTCTCCCTGACTCAGTTATTACCGTATAACTGCGAAAAAGTATTCCTTTTTTCATATCTAAAACTGAAATAAAATCATTCAATTCCTGATTATCTTCAATTCCAAAAGGCTCTCTGAGATAATACATCTTTAACTCCAGCCAGTTGGGGGTATTGGCAAGCTCACGCATAAATGCCTCTGATTTATCAAATACTCCGTGAATATAGTTCGCAGGAAGTGTTTTTTTATTTCCACCTTCCTCAAAAGCAGCGCGATTGCCCATTCTGCCGTTCGCCAGGCCAAATAATGATTCATAAGCCAGATTCTCTTCCGGCATATATTCCTCTCTGACAATTAACCACTCTTCAGCTGAGATCAATTCTCTCAGTTCTTTATTAAAATGATCTTTTATCATCTTTATCACCAGTTCCTCTATTCCAAAATATATTAGCGCTCTATTCCACTTCCATATTTAGATCAAAAATAAAATTGACTGCAGTTAAGCGGTGTTTGCCCATCTGCTCAGGGCCACAGCTGTTGCTGCCCAGTCCATTCTGCCTGTAGTCCAGTTTCAAAAAGATTCTGTCCCGTACTTTTAACTCATTAAGATGCTCTGCCTTTTCAAAATCTTCTTCACTGTACTGATGGGCACTGAAGTTTAACTTTTTGCTACCTGTAAATTTAATCTTTCTTCTGCCATTTGTCAGCTCAAGCCAGCTGACATCACTGCGGTTACCATTGGCCTGAGGAAAAGGATAGGGAGTATATAAATCTTCCAATTCTAATTGATAAAGATCAACTAAGGCACTCTCTTTGCTGTCACTGTAATTTTCATGAGGTCCCCTGCCCAGCCATTTAAAATCTTTAAAAGACTGATCGAGCTCATAATTTAGTCCGATTCTCGGAAGCATTGTCTGCATAGCTCCAGCCGGGTCATTGAGTTTAGCTGAAATTTTCAAGTCAACTCCACCTTTAGTAGCAATTCTATATTCTGTCTTAAGTTCATAAAACCACTCCTGATTGGGAGCTCCAAAAATACTTTCTGTTCTAATTATAACTTCATTATCTTTAGCTTTCCAGCTGAACCGCTGATTATATTCCTCCATTAAATTTAAAAAATATTTTTCTTTCCATTCTTTCAGAATATACATGTCATTATCAATTGGAGCCCGCCAGCAGCTAAATTTGGGACCATCCAAAAGAAGTTCTTCTCCCTGATAAGAGTAAGATTCTAAATGTCCAGTTACTTTATCAAAAATTATTTCTGCCTCTGCTGCTTTGATAGTCAATCTATCCAGGCTTTCTTCTGTCAATATTATTTTATCTGCAGCTGCTGCAGAATTATTTTCTTCAGTCAGCTTTTCTGCCTTTTTAAGCTCAAAGCCTGACCGGGTAATGATATGTCCGGCTTCAGCCCAATTTTTATCCTGAATCAGTCTAACAGTAAAATAAATATAAGTTGCTGCAGCTGAAATTTTAAAGTTAATGCTATTTAGGTCAACCCTGATTTCTTTCTGCTCACGGGCTTCAATTTCTTTTAAATCGAGACTACCTTCTGCAATTTTTTTGCCGTCGGCTTTAACTACCCATTCCAGCTGATAATCATCCAGACTGATAAAGTCATACTTATTTTTAACTTTAAAAATTCCTTTTTCTGCATCAACTTCCTCAATACTGACAGGTTCAATCACCTTTTTATACTCTTTTAAAGCTGGTGAAGGTGTGCGGTCAGGAAATAATAATCCGTCAAGATTGAAGTTGCCGTTATGAGGGCGGTCCCCATAGTCACCACCATATTTGTAAAACAGCTGGCCCTCCTCATCATAAGAACGAATTCCGTGGTCAATCCATTCCCAGACAAAACCACCATGGAGGCGCTCATATTTTTCGTAAACATCCCAGTAATCTTTTAAGCCACCCGGGCCATTGCCCATTGCATGGCCAAACTCACAGTGCAGATGCGGCTTTGTATTTTCTGAATTTCTGCCGATCTCAATCAGCTGCTCAACTGAAGAATACATTGTACTATAAATATCAGTTGACTGCACATTCTTATCTCCTTCATAGTGGAGAGGTCTTGTCGGATCTGCTTTTTTGGCATAATCAGCCATCGCTGCAAAGTTACTGCCGTATTCTGATTCATTACCCAGTGACCAGATAATTACTGAAGCTCGATTTTTATCTCTTTCCACCAGCCGCTCCATTCGATCAACAAAGGCTTTTTCCCAGTTTTGATCTGCAGTTATCATTTTATAGTCACTTGTCAATTCAAATCCGTGGCATTCTAAGTCAGCTTCATCGATTACATAGAGGCCGTACTGATCACAGAGCTCGTAAAAATATGGTAAGTCTGGATAATGGGCGGTTCTGACTGCATTGATATTATGTTTTTTCATCATCAGTACATCTTCGAGCATTTCTTCTTTGGTAATTGTCCTACCTGTATCCTGGTTAAACTCATGTCTGTTGACACCTCTAAACATTATCTGTTTTCCATTAAGCAGAATTCTACCATTTTTAATTTCTATTTTTCTAAATCCGAGCTGATCTTTAAGCTGGTCCCGCAGATTACCCTCTGCATCATAAAGACTGATTTCCAGCTGGTATAAGAAGGGGCTTTCTGCTGTCCATTTTTTAACATCTAAATCTTTAAAATTAAGCTCGACTTCTGGTCTGAGTTCCAGTTCAGCTGCTGCCAGCTCCTTATCTTCAGCAGAGATAGCTGCTTTTAACTGCCAGCCTTTAGTCTCAACAAGCTCAGTTCCATTTATTTTGATTTCTAAAGCTGCTTCTGCCTTTTTATATTCAGCATCAAAATCACTTTCAAAGTTATAATCCCAGATATTTACCCGGTCTGTGAGCTCAAGTTCTACATCTCTAAAAATCCCGCTGAACCACCACATATCCTGGTCTTCTAAATAGCTGCCATCAGACCATTTATAGACAACAACAACCAGTTCATTTTCTTCTTTTAAGTACTTTTCAACCTTAAATTCGCTGATCATCCCGCTGCCCTGGCTGTAGCCAATATATTCTCCATTCAAATAAAGATCAAAGGCACTGTCCACTCCATGAAATCTGAGCACCGCCTCTTTATCTTTTAAATCATCATTGATGTAAAAATCTCTTCGGTAGACTCCGCTAGGATTAAGCACAGGTACTTCTGGCGGCTTTAAGGGAAATTGATAGTATAGATCGGTATAATGCATCTGACCATAACCCTCTAACTGCCAGCAGGAAGGAACATTAATCTCATCCCAGCTCTGATCAAGTTCAGCAAAAAGAAGCTCTTTAGCAATCCGCCTGGGTGAGTCAAAAAATTTAAAATCCCAGACCCCATTCAAACTTTTTACCGGCCTTTTAAAATATGAGCGAGCCGGCAGTCTATTTTTTTCTAATGTCTTTAAATCATTAAAATATTCATTCAACACAAAATCCACTCCAATCTATAAAAATACTACTTAATGCCCGACATTGAAATCCCTTCAACAAATCGCTTCTGAAACATAAAATAAACTATTACAACCGGTAAAATTGTCACCAGAGAGGTTGCAAAAAGACCTCCATAATTGGTTGTATTCTGACCACTAAACATGTTTAACGCAACTGCCAGTGGAAATTTATCCTGGGTATTTAAGACCAGATAGGGCCAGAGAAAATCTTCCCAGTTCCAGAGAAATAAGAAAATAGTGAGGGCTGAAATCATATTCACACATAGAGGAATAACTATTGTATGGAAAATCCTGAATTCCCCTGCTCCATCAATTCTTGCTGCTTCTAAAAGCTCATCCGGTACTCCGGATTTAATATACTGCCTCATCATAAAAATTCCAAAGCTGGAGAGGATGGTGGGAGCAATAATTGCTATGTACTGATCTTTCCAGCCAAAATCAGTGATCATCTGATAAACCGGGATTACGGTAATTATATAGGGGACCATCATTGTAAAAAGTACAATTTTAAAGAGAAAGTTCTTCAGGAAAAAATTAAATTTAGCCAGCACATAACCACAGAGCAGACTTGTATAGACTGCAAGTACAGTCTTGACTGTTGAAAGAAAAACTGAATTTAAAAAATATCTACCAATATTAAAGCGGGAATTTAAATTCAAATAATGAGTTAAGGTAAATGTTTCCGGAAAAAAGGTCGGTGGATAACCAATAATCTCTTTATTATGTTTAAAAGAAGAAAATAAAAGCCAGATAAAGGGAATTGACATTGCAATCCCACCTATTAATAAGAGGGTATAGATTAAGCCCTTTGAAAGTTTAGCTTTAGTCATTAAACTTCTCCTCCTTTCATAATTTTAAACTGAATAAAGGTTACAATCATAATCACAATAAATAAACAGACAGTAATTGCCGAAGCATAGCCAAAGCGATAATACTGGAAAGCCTCACGATAAATCATATATAAAAGCACATGGGTCGAGGTGCCGGGTCCACCTTTTGTCATAATAAATATCTGAGTAAAGGTCTGGAAATATGAAATAATAGAAGTTATAATTACAAAAATCAAGGTTGGTTTTAGAGTTGGAATAATTATATTCCAGAGCTGCTGTCTTTTATTGGCTCCATCTATTTCTGAAGCTTCGATAATACTCTGTGGTACGTCCATTAAACCTGCTAAAAATATAATAACTGCATAACCAACATCTTTCCAGATAGTCATCAGCATAATTGAAGGTAAAGCCAGATCCTTGTCAAAGAGAAACTTTACATTTGTGATTCCAAATGCAGATAATAGCATCTGAAAAAAGCCAATGTTAGGATCATATAACCACTTCCAGACTAAAGCAACCGCCACTATCGGCATAATAACCGGCAAAAAGTAGAGTGAGCGCATCATGCTCTTATATTTTTTGATAGAATTAAGTCCAAGAGCAATTAAAAAACCCAGAACTACTCTTCCTGTAACAACAACTACAACAAAATAAATTGTGTTTTTTAATGATGTCCAGAACAGAGGATTATTAAATAAGTGGATATAATTATTAAATTGAATAAATTGGAAAGTGTCTTTAATCGGATTCCAGTTTGCAAAACTTCCTACAAAAGCATAAATCATTGGTCCAATCGAAAATACACTGTAAAATGAAATCATCAAAATACTGACCAGGATAATTAATGCTTTCTGAGAAGCTATCTGAGAATTTGTTTTAATCTTAATCACCTCATTTTGAAGGTGCCCTCAAAAAAACTATTGAAGGCACCTTTTAAATATTATTTTATTTCTTCAGCATGTTCATAATTATTTTCATAATAATTGACACTTGTTAAATCCGATAGACTTAACTGCTGAACAGCATTACTTAAAGCATCTTCTATAGGTAGATCCATAACAGCTACTTCTTCCATAGTCTGTCTGATTACTGTTTCATATTCACGAGGGAAAACCATCGGGATCATTTTATCCATCTGAGCATTAATTGCATTAATTGTGGAAGTATCATCACCTTTTCCGACTAAATCTTTACGAGAAGAAACCCCACTAAAGCCATTGGCAATATCAAGCATTATCTGATCGTTATTTAGCACAAATTCAGTAAAATCAACCAGTACTTCATACTGTTTGTCATTAACATTTTTACTGATTCCAAATGTTAATTCCATATCAGCCCGAGTAATTACCGGTGCATCCTCACTCCAGACTGGAATTGGAAAAGCTTTGAAGTTTAATTCTTCATCTGTAGAAGCAAACCAGTTGGCCATCCAGGCATGTCCGTAAATAATTGAAGACTGATATCTTAAGAATGAATCTTCAGGTGAACCATTACCCAGAGTGAAATCACTAATTCTTAAATCATCTTCCCATTTTTTAATTCTTTCTAAAACATTTATCCCAGCTTCAGAATCAATTGTTGTTTCTCCATTTTCATCTACCAGGCCCTGTCCCTGCTGATAGATTAAATCAGCCAATGTATACCAGGTGCTGTAATCAAAACCTGATCTAACAACTTTATCTCCATCATAAACTGTTAACTTTTGAGCAACTTCTTCCAGCTCATCCCAGGTTGCTGGAATATCTGCTTCTGTTAAGCCGGCTTCCTGCCAGTGGTCAACATTGTAGTACATTACAGCTCCATAATAGACTAAAGGAATAAATACAGGTCTTCCATTTTCACCTAAAAAGATACCAGGGTTATTGAAATTTTCTTCTAATTCACTGACTTCAAAAGGCAGCTCTTTAGAATTAGGTAATAAAACATCAGAATAAGCAGTATGGGTCATAAATAACTCTGGTCCTCTTCCGGACTGAAGTTCTAAAGGAAGCTTGGTCCAGTAATCACCCCAGGGCTGCTGTTCAATCTTAAAATCAACATTTTCATTCACCTTTTCATATTCTTCGAACATCTTATAAAAAAATGAATATTCTACTTCATCTCCAGGAATCCAGACTGTGATCTCCTCTGCTTCCTCAGCAGCCGCCACACTACCAGCAAACATCACTACAGTCATCATCAAAACTAATCCCATCAAAAGCAAAACTTTTTTCATGTTACCCCTCCATAATTTTAATTTTTAAATATTGGAACAATTAAATTTTACTAATTATTTTACTAAAAGTCAAGTAAAAATATTATTAATTTAATAAAATTCTTATAATTTTATTAAAAAAGGCACTAATATTGGAACCAGAGTAGTTAAAACCATTCCGCTGACAAGAGCCGGAACCACCATCTCTTCTCCCCCGACTTTTTTGATCACCGGTAAAGTTACATCCATTGCCGTTGCTCCTCCAGGAGCTATAGATGCTGGTCTACCAAATTTTTTGACCACTAAAGGCAGGATTAAAAAAGTTAAAAATTCTCTAAAGATATTTGATAAAAAGGCTATTGAACCAAGTTCTACACTGTGCAGCTGAGATAGTATAATCCCAGAAAGACTATACCAGCCAAAACCCGCTCCAACCGCTGCTGCTTCATTAAAGTTAAAGCCGATTAAATAACCAATTATCACAGTTCCTAATATACTGCCTACCGCTATCAAAATAGGGAAAACCATGATATTCCAACCGTATTTAACTAAATAACTCATCATCTCTTTATTTAAACCTATATCGATTCCGACTCCAAATAGGAGCACTATCAAGGCATAATTACTGATCTGATTCATTACAGAAATATACGTCATATCCAGAAAAAATACAGCAATTATCAAGCCGGCTGTTACTGTTAAACCGATAATGATAGTATCTTTATGACTTACAACTTCGCTTTCTCCACCCTCACTGCTGAAACTATCACTGCTGAAATTTTTTGAATCTTTTTTGAAAAACAGATAGATCATCAGCACACTTCCCAGAATAGCACTTAGGGCAAACAAAAATGCTTTAAAACCAATTTGACTAATCTGGGATAAAACCCGATCATCCATCCCGATCTTTGCCCCCATGGAAAAAAGCAAAATTAACAAAGCTCCATTCATTAAATACTTATTGTATTTAATCTGTCTGCTATTAAGCAGCAAAAAATAGCCAATTAAAAAACCCAAACCAATACTTAAAAATATAAGCCAGGTTGCCAAATTACCCCCTCCTTGTTTATTTTAATATATTTTATATTTTAAT
Organism: Halanaerobium sp. ST460_2HS_T2; assembly: GCF_003337665.1. NCBI lineage: Bacteria > Bacillati > Bacillota > Clostridia > Halanaerobiales > Halanaerobiaceae > Halanaerobium > Halanaerobium sp. ST460_2HS_T2. The sequence goes on along the minus strand of NZ_QPJF01000017.1, from coordinate 5,356 downwards.
AATTATTTTACCTTAAGTCAAGTAAAATTTTTAGTAAAATCTCAACAACGTTAAGATCTGCTCCATTTGCAATTAGATATTCTACTATTTCTAAGTGATCATTTTTTATGGCATTAATTAAAGCAGATTACAGCTAGAGCAATTAATTCCATATAAATAATAACCAGTCTCTTTCTATTTATATAATTCTACTTTTTGAAAATTTTTTCTTTAAAATCAGCTCTCTTTACTTTATGTAACTTAAAGGTAAATTTAATTACTAAAATTGTAGTATAATTAAAAATTATTATTTTCTTGATTAATAATAATCTTGAATTGCAATGACAAAAGATGTTAAACCTGATAATCTATATACTTTGAATTATTTACCTTTAAAAAAATCTCCCACCAAAATTAAAAATTCTAGTGAGAGTGAAAGTTTAACTATTATTAATGTTTTATCAAACTTTTAAAATTATCATTCCATTTCTGCTCTGGCTTCCTTAATCAAACGAATAAATTCTTTAGCAGTTTCTGTTACCTGCTCATAGTCACCTGTTTTAGCACCCTTACTTAAAGAACTACCTACACCAACAGCTAAACTACCAGCTTTAATCCAGTCTTTAACATTGTCTAAGCTAACTCCACCAGTAGGCATTAGAGGTGCCTGTGGTAAAGGTCCTTTAAGAGCTTTAATAATCTTAAGACCAAATAAAGTAGCCGGGAAAACCTTAACAATATCTGCACCATATTTCATAGCTTTTACTACTTCAGTTACACTCATTGCACCTGGCATAACAGCTTTTTGATAGCGGTTACACATAGCAATTGTTTCTTCATCTAAGGAAGGAGAAACAATATACTCAGCTCCAGCTAAAATACAGGCACGAGCAGTTTCTGCATCTAATACAGAACCTGCACCAATTAAAATTTCATCTTTACTGTACTCATCAGTTAACTGCTTAATTACATCAACTGCTCCAGGAACTGTCATTGTAATTTCAATGGTATCAATACCACCTTTTTTTATCGCTTCTGTAGTCTTTAATGCTTTTTCGAATGTTTTTGTCCTTACAATTGCAATAATACCATTATTTTTAATTCTGTTTAAGTCATTTAATTTACTCATAATATCACCTTTACAAGTATTGTTTTAAAAAATATTACTTAGACTCAATTCTTTAATTCAAAAGCCAGATATTCAGCTGGATTTTTAACCCAAATCTGATCTATTTCTTCCTGATTCATTCCTTCATCTAAGAGCCTGTTCACAAATTTTTTGATTATAAATTCAAATCCTGGACCGCCTCCATATGATTTCAAATATGATTTACGACCCATATCACCAGAAACAAGAAGCTTTTCACCATAACCAGCTTCAAACATACCTTTTATCAATTCCACTCGAACAGAGTCAGGATAATATTTGACTTTAGAAGGACCATCATATCCAACATAAGCTCCTCTAGATGCCATTTTTTTGTGATACCATAAATCTGCATTACGATCAGAATGGCCAACACAAACATTTTTATCTAATGTTACTCCTTCATCTTCTAAAATATCCAACTGTTCTAATCCCATTGTTCCAGCTTCAGTATGAATCCAGATGGGGGCACCTGTTTTTAAATGGGCTCGTGCAACCGCTCTTGTAACTTTTTCTTCATCTTTTGTTATTACATTATACCAGGAGCCACACTTTAAGATACCTGGTTTAATATCACTTTCAGCTACTCCATTTCTAATTTCATCTGTAAGCAAATCAGCTAATTCATCAGCAGAAGCTTTTTTTACCCAATCAGGATAAAATCTTCCTTTATTAAAACCAGAAGTAAAGACTATATTAACTGAAGTATTATTTGCAATATCTAAATATGCTTCAGGAGATCGTCCATAATCAATAGCAGTACCTTCGACCAGACAGCCTCCTCCAGCTGCTTCAAATAATTTTATTTCAGCAAGTGCTTTATCTTTATGAGGTAATTCAAAGTCTGGATCCTCCTTCATTGCAACTGAAGGTGGATAACAAACTAAGTGTTCATGAGTATATGTGAAACCTAATTTCGAAGGATCTATCCCTCCCTTAACTGTTTGAATTCTTTTCATATTAATCATCCTTTCCTTTTTTTAGTAAATTAGTTTTATAGTCTAAATCATTATGCCACTTACTGGCATTAATAGCTTGTCCTGTCAATTTTCCTGGTGATAATGAAAGAAGAAAAAGCAGAGGATCAATTATTATCTCAGGAGATTTAAGTTCTTTTTTTTCAACTTCAGACAAATAAGAAAAAAACTTTGTATTAACTTTAGCAGCTGGAAAAAGCGAATTAACATTTACATTATGAACTTTCATTTCTTCAGCAAGAACTTCTTTAAAACCTTCAATTCCGAATTTAGAGGCACAATAAGGAGCATCATTTTTTTTGCCATAATTTTTTTGTCCCAATAACGAAGTTATAAATATTATGTTGCCCTTTGTTGCAGCTATTTCTTCTAAAAAAGTTTTAACTGTATTAAATGTTCCATTTAAATTTATATCAATAATTTTTTGCCAAATCTTATATTCAAGATCTTTAATTGAATGGTGTTTTAAATCCGTAACTCCTGCATTAGCTATTAAGAAATTAATATCTTCAAATTTGTCTTTTAAAGAATAATAGAAACTTTGCATCTCATCTCCACTTCTAATATCTGCTTTTTTTAATAAATAATTATCTTTAGAATATATTGAGTTAAGTTCATCAGCAAGTTCTTCTAATTCCTCTTCAGATAAAGAACAAACCCCAATTTTCACTCCTTTCTTTGCTAATTCTAAACTAATTTTTTTACCAATACCACTGCTTCCACCTGTAATTACAGCTACTTTTCCTTTTATCTTATCCAATTTCTGGCGCTTCATTCTGATCATCCTTTTTAAATTTACTAACTATTGAACTAAATTTAAATCCTTTATTAGTATATAGTGTTACCATGACAATAATTATTAATCCCCTCATTATTAACTTGCCTGTTTCAGCAATTCCCAATGAGGTTAATACACTACTTAATACTGTCATAATAAGAGCACCAAATGCAGAACCAGCAATATTACCTACTCCATTAAAAGTGTTGCCTCCAACAACAGATGAAGCAATTGAGTTAAGATCATAACCACTTCCAATATCAAAATTACCAACACCAATATAACCAGATAAAATCAATCCCGAAATAACTGCCATAACTGCACTAAAAGCATAAATCATAATTATTCTTTTATTAACAGGAACACCACTATAAAGAGCAGCTTTCTCATTATTACCTATGTAATAAATTGAGCGGCCCAACTTGTTTTTCTGAAAAAAATATATTACAAAGGCTATTATGATTAAATAAACAATTAAAGAAGCTGGGATTATACCTATTCTTTTTGAACCTATAAATCTAATAATATCACTTACTCTTCCTTTAGGCGCTCCTCCACTATAAAGCAAATATCCCCCTCTAACAATTGAAGCCATAGCAAAAGTCATTACCATTGGAGGGATTTTAGTTTTAGATATTAAATAACCATTTAATGACCCAATAAATGCACCTAAAAATAATAAAAATATTACTACTGGAATAGTTCGAATAGATTGGCTAGATATCAAATCAGCTGCCAGAATATTTGTCATTGTTATAATCTCACCAACTGATAGATCAATACCCCCACTTAAAATAACTGCAGATTGGCCAATTGATGTAATGCCTAAGGGCACACTCTGTTTAACAATTTCAAGTAGATGATATGGGTCAAAAGTTCCAGGTTTAATAATACCAGTTATAGTAATTAATACAATTATAATTATTATTAAAGAAGAATAAATTCTTGTATTCCTACTCATTTTATTTTTCATCTCTACTTCACCCCTTTTCTTTATTCTTTTTTTTCGAACTATAAATTACTGCAGCAACTATAATCATACCGGTCAATACGTTTTGATAAAAAGGAGATACACCAAAAATGTTTAGTATTACACTTAAAACTCCAAGAATAATTACGCCAGCTAGAGTCTGCAAAACTCCACCGCGTCCTCCACTAAATGTAGTTCCACCTACCAATACAGCTGCTACAGACATTAATGTAAAAGAATCTCCAGCAAGAGGATCACCAGATCTCATTCTTGCAGCAAGAGATAAACCAGAAAGAGATGCAAGAAATGCACTCATCATATAAACTTTTATCAAAACCTTATCGACATTTATTCCTGAAAGTTTTGATTTTTTAGAGCTTCCTCCAACAGAATATATGTATCTACCAAAGGCTGTTTGACTTAAAATTAGATAAACAATGAAAAATATGATCAAAAAATAAATGAAAGCGAGAGGTAAAAAGTCCATAACTTTATATAACAAAAAATCAGTAAAACAATTAGGACAAAAACCACCTGGATACGGTAAAATAAGTAAAGTTAATCCGGTAATTATACTTCCTGTTGCTAAAGTAACAATTAACGGTTCTAATTCTAATTTTGATATTATTAAACCATTTATAAAACCAATAAAAAGAGCTGCTGCAAAAATATAGAAAATTGATATTATTACTGAATTCATATCTCCGTAATTCATCTGAGTAGCTGCAATTGCCGTAGTCATACTCATAACTGCACCTACAGATAAATCAATACCTGTGGTAATAATAACTAAAGTCTGTCCTAATGCTACAAATCCAACTGGAGCAAGCTGATTTAAAATATTTATCAAATTTTGTTTACTCCTAAATTGTGGAGAAATCAATATAGGTATTAGTATTACTAAAAAAACTAAGGTATATAAAGAAAATAATTCTTTGTTTTTTGCTTTAATTTTTCTATTAAAAATCATATATTACACCCCACCCCATCTGGATCTAATGTACACATTGTTTTTAGCAGTTTTTCACGATTTGCTTCTTCTATTTCAAAATGACCACTTAGCTGTCCCTCATAAAGAACAATTATTCTATCACTAATAGTTAATAGTTCAGGCAATTCTGAAGAAACAACTATAATTCCAACCCCTTCTTTATTTAGTTTATACAATAATTTATAAATTTCTGTTTTCGCAGAAACATCTATTCCCCTAGTTGGTTCATTAACAAGTAAGAGATCCATTTCTGCAAGCATCCATCGAGCTAAAATTGCCTTTTGTTTATTCCCACCACTTAAATTTTTGATTTTTGCTTCAATAGAAGGAGTAACTATATTGAGGTCTTCTATTAGCAATTGAATATCAGGCTCAATTTCATTTTCATTCGCAGTAAATTCTTTTTTTTCAACATAAGTCACTAGCATTGCATAAAAATATTTAAGAAAAGTCAAGTTCTATTTTCAGCGAGAATACTTGCTTAAAATAGAAAAACTCCTTATAATTGGGATTA
>NZ_QPJF01000016.1:0-95621 GCF_003337665.1 Halanaerobium sp. ST460_2HS_T2 | reverse complement strand
AATCTATTTTAAGAGTTTCTAAGAACAATTTATCCACAATTTTGCCTGTTGATAACTTTAAGTTTTTGCTATTTTAAAAAATGGGGAAACTCCTTATTCTATAATTTAAAAACTGAAAATGGAGGAGATAAAAATGGGTAGTTTATTAGAAAAGAGTAGGAAGATCAACCGTTTATTACAGAGAACAGGTGGTAATGCAGTAGATTTTTCCGATATGGCTTATGTGCTAAAAGAAGCAATGCAGTGTAATGTATATGTAACAAGTAAAAAGGGTAAAATTTTAGGTTATAGTCTGCTTGATGATTTTGAATGTGATATTATGGAAGAAGAAGTGATTGACCACGGTGAATTTCCAGAAGACTATAATAAAGGTCTGTTAAGAATTAGAGAAACAAAGTCAAATATTGAACAAAAAGATGGCAAGTGTGTATTTGCTGATGGTGAGGACTGTTTATTTGAAGATAAATTAACAACTATCGTACCTGTAATTGGGGGCGGAGATAGACTTGGCACCTTAGTTTTAGCTCGTTATGGGTCTGAGTTTAATGATGAAGATTTAGTTCTGGCAGAATATGGTGCTTCAGTTGTTGGAATGGAAATTTTACGTTCCCGCAGTGAGAGAGTAGAAAAAGAAGCCCGTAAAAAGGCAGCTGTTCAAATAGCGATTGACACTCTATCTTACTCCGAGTTAGAAGCAATTGAACATATTTTTGAAGAACTGGATGGAGAAGAAGGCCTATTAGTAGCCAGTAAAGTTGCAGATAGAGTCGGTATTACTAGATCAGTAATTGTAAATGCACTGCGTAAATTTGAGAGTGCTGGAGTTATAGAATCTCGTTCATTGGGAATGAAGGGTACCTATATTAAAGTTCTTAATGATAATCTATTAGACGAATTAGAAAAACTTAAAGCATAAATTTATATTTGCCGATAGATTAACAGTTTTATTTGATTTAGCGGGCTCCTCTTATATAATGAGGAGCCTTTTGAATATTAGCAAAAAAATATTTTTTCTAAAAAGCTTGATTAAAGTTTAAGTCTATGGTATACTTTTTTGTGGCAAAATACACACGATAGTTGATCTAAATGCTGGTGCTGTATTTTATACAGTTGTGTTTAGAGTTGATGCTGTCGGAGGCTAAAACCAGAAAGGAGGTGCAGGAGTTATGTCAGTTGTAAACATGAAACAACTCCTCGAATCGGGTGTTCATTTTGGTCACCAGACTAAGAGATGGAACCCAAAGATGAAACCATATATTTTCACCGAAAGAAATGGGATTTATATCATTGATCTTCAGCAGACAGTTAAGTTAATTGATAAAGCTTATAACTTTGTTAAAGAAGAAGCTGCTGAAGGAAAAAATGTACTGTTCGTTGGAACCAAGCGTCAGGCACAGGAAACTGTTAAAAAAGAAGCTGAAAGATGCGGAATGCCTTATGTTAATCAGCGCTGGTTAGGTGGTATGTTAACTAATTATCATACTATCAAAAAGCGTATTGATCGCTTAGAAGAGATTGAGCAGATGGAAGAAGAAGGTATTTTTGAAGTTCTTCCTAAAAAAGAAGTTATCGAGTTAAACAAAGAACACGATAAACTTCAGAGATTCCTCGGTGGAATTAGAGATATGAATGGTTTACCAGATGTAATCTTTATCACAGATGCAAGAAAAGAAGATATTGCAGTTTCTGAAGCAAGAAAACTTGATATCCCTATTGTATCAATTTTAGATACTAACTGTGATCCAGATCTGATAGATTATGTCATTCCTGGTAATGATGATGCTATTAGAGCTGTCAAATTGATTACCAGTGTTATTTCTGACGCAGTACTTGCTGGAAAGCAGGGTAAACAGGAAGCTGAAGTTAAAGAAGAAGCTGAAGCTGAAGAAAATACTGCTGAATAATTTAGAACTAATAAAAGCGCTGGTAAAGTTTTTATGCTTTGCAGCGCTTTTTTTCTAGCATAATTTAATTATATTTAGCAAAAATTAGTTAAATATTGATTGAATATGCTGAAGTATTATTTTGCAAAACAGAATAAATAATTTATTTGTTATTATAAGGAGGTTTTAATAAATGGGAGTTACAATGAAAGATATAAAAGAGCTTCGTTCCCGAACCGGTGCTGGTGTTCTTGACTGTAAGAAGGCTCTTAATAAAGTTGACGGCGATATTGAAGCAGCTGTTGAACACTTAAGAGAAAAAGGAATGGCTGCTGCTGCGAAAAAGGCAGGTAGAGTTGCAGCTGAGGGATTAGTTAGCTTAAATATAAGTGATGATCGTAAAAAAGGTGTTCTGGTTGAGGTTAACTCTGAGACTGATTTTGTTGCAAAAAATGATAATTTCCAGACTCTTGTTGCTGATATTTCCGAACATCTAATGCAGAGTGAGGCAGAAACAGTAGAAACTGTTGAGAATGAATCCTGGTTTAAGGATGAAAATGAAACAGTTAGTGATGTTATTAAAGCAGCAATTGCCAATATTGGTGAAAATATCAACTTGAGAAGATTTAAAAGAGTTGAAACCGATGGTTATTTATTTGGATATATCCATATGGGTGGAAAAATTGGTGTGCTAGTTGAATTTGCTAATGAATTCACTGAAGAAAAAGCCCAAACTGCCAAAGATATTGCCATGCACATTGCAGCAATCAATCCAGAATTCTTAGATCGTGATTCTGTTGATGCAGAGTCTATCGAAAAAGAAAAGAAAATTTATAAAGAGCAAATGTTAAATGAAGGTAAACCTGAGCATATTATTGATCAGATTGTAGAAGGTAAGATCAATAAGTATTATACCCAGGTCTGTCTTTTAGAGCAGCCCTTTGTTCGAGACGATGACAAAACTGTTGGTGAAATATTATCAGAAAATGATATGGAAGTTAAGCAGTTTACTCGCTTTGAAATTGGTGAAGGAATCGAAAAGAAAGAAGAAGACTTCGCTGCTGAAGTTGCTGCAATGACAAAAAATCAATAATAATTAAAAAAGGAGAGCACTTAGAGAAAGTGTTCTCTTTTTTTAAGTAAATTTGCTTATAAAAAAGGAATTAGCTTAAAATTGAAGAATAATATTTAATGGAGGTTAATTATATAATGACAGAAAAACCAGTTTATTCAAGAATACTGCTTAAGATTAGTGGGGAGGCTCTCGCCGGTAATAACGGCTTTGGTATTGACCCGGAAATGATCAAAAAAATTGCATCCGAAATAAGTGATGTTGTTAAAACTACAAGTGTTGAAATGGCAGTTGTAGTTGGTGGAGGTAATATTTTTAGAGGTATTGCTGGGAGTGCAAAGGGAATGGACCGTGGAACTGCTGATTATATGGGGATGCTGGCAACTGTAATTAATGCTCTTGCCCTACAGGATGCCATAGAAAAATTTGACATCGAAACCCGAGTTCAGTCTGCAATTGAAATGCGTCAGATAGCTGAGCCTTATATTCGAAGAAGAGCAATTAGACATCTTGAAAAAGGGAGAGTTGTAATTTTTGCTGCTGGAACCGGTAACCCTTTCTTTTCAACAGATACCACTGCTGCTTTAAGAGCTGCTGAAATTTCTGCAGATGCAATCTTAATGGCTAAAAATGTAGACGGGATTTATGATTCTGATCCTGCTGTTAATGAAGATGCCCAAAAACACGATACTCTATCTTACATTGACTTATTAAATAATTCTTTAAGAGTTATGGATTTCACAGCAGTTTCTCTCTGTATGGATAACAAAATTCCTTTAAAAGTATTTGCAGTAAAAAAAGAGGGCAATATTAAGCGGGTTTTGCTGGGCGAAAACATTGGAACTTCTGTTAGTTAACTATTAGATTTGAGGAGGACAAATTTATGTTTAGAGAAGTAATGAAAGAAACAGAAAAAAAGATGGAAAAAACTCTTGAAAAAACAAAAGAAGATTTAAATACTATTAGAACCGGACGTGCTAGACCTTCACTTGTGGAAAATATTAAAGCAAACAACTATGGAGTAGCTACTCCGATTCAGCAGATGGCAAAAGTTTTCGCACCTGAGGCAAGACAGATTGTAATTGAGCCCTGGGATAAAAATAATATTGAAGCAATTGAAAAAGCAATTATGCAGGAAAATCTTGGTTTAAATCCCAGTAATGATGGCAGTGTTATTAGAATTAATATTCCTCAGTTAACTGAAGAAAGAAGAAAAGAGCTTGTTAAGATTTTACATGAAAAAGCTGAAAAAGGTAGAATAGCTATTCGTGCAATCAGAAGAGATTCCAATGAAGAACTGGAAATGTTAGAAGATGAAGGTGAGATTTCTGAAGATAATATGCACAGAGGTCTGGATAACGTGCAGGAATTAACTGACGATTATATAGGAAAACTAAATGATATTGTAGAGAAAAAAGAAGAAGAGATAATGGAAGTATAGATATGGAATTTGAAAAATTTTTAGCTTCTCCACTAAAAAAAGCAGTAGATTTTATGGAAGAAAATCAGTTTAATTACAAACTGACACAGGTTAAACCTCCATCTCATTATGATAATAAATTTAAAAATAAGGGTCTTAAGAGAGTTCTTAAGCTTGAAAAAGTAACAGATTATTATCTTATAACCTGGTCTTTTCAATATAACAGCTAATTTATACCCCCTTTTTAGGGGGTAATTAATTAATTGGAAGGAATGATTTTATGAATACTCCCAGAAATATTGCAATTATTATGGATGGTAATGGCCGCTGGGCAAAACAGAGAAATAAAGGTAGAAGTGCCGGTCATAAAGAGGGTGTTAAAACTTTAAAAAAAATAGTAAAAGCAGCAGTAAATTTAGAAGTTGAGTCATTAACTGTTTATGCTTTTTCTACTGAAAATTGGAAAAGACCAAAAACCGAGGTGGACTTTTTATTAACCCTAATGAAAAAAACAATGCGTAATGAGGTAGATGAACTATTAGATAATGGGGTTAAAGTTAATTTCCTGGGACGAAAGCGTAATCTTTCTCAAAGCTTAATTAGAGAAATTGAATATATTGAGGCTAGATCAAATAATAATAAGAATCTTACTTTAAATATTGCTTTTAATTATGGTGGCAGAGCAGAAATTATTGATGCTGCCAAAAAAATAGCTAAAGACTATAAAAATGGTCAGATTGACCTGGATAAGTTAACAGAAAGTTATTTTGGTAGTTATTTATATAATCAGAATCTGCAAAACATAGAATTATTAATTAGAACCGGTGGTGATCTTCGTTTGAGCAATTTTCTGCTCTGGCAGTCCGCTTATGCCGAACTATATTTTGCAGATAAATTTTGGCCTGATTTTACTGAAGATGATTTAAAAATGGCAATCAATGATTTTAAAAATAGAGAAAGAAGATTTGGTGGCTTAAAAGACGGTGATAGTAATGCTTAAAAAAAGAGTGATTAGTGCAATTATAGGTATTTTATTATTAATTTTTTTAGTATTTTCCGGTTCATTCCCATTTTTTTTGACTGTAAGTATGATTGTTGGACTGGCTGTCAGAGAATATAATCGTATGCTTAAAATTGAATCTAAGATATTGAAAAGTATTATTACTATATCTGCTGTTTTAATAGTTTTTAATGTTTATCTGATCTCAAATAATTTTAATTACCTTCCTTCAGGTATTATATTTTTTATTATTATTTTTTCGCTTTATATTTATAATTTAAACAATTATCAGGAAGAAAATTTCATTAATAATATAAGTCATCAGTTATTTTCTATTATTTATATAGGTGGGGGCTTATCTTTTGCTGTCTTTTTAAGAGATATTAATCAGGGGCCTTTCTTTACTACTAGTGCATTATGGTTGGTTTTAATAGCTACCTGGTTAACGGATTCTGGGGCTTATTTTGCTGGCAAAAAATTTGGTAAAACACCAATGGCTCCTATCATTAGCCCAAATAAAACAGTAGCAGGTGCTGTCGGAGGAGTATTAACAACAGCTCTTTTTATTATAGTTACAGCTGTTTTTTTAAATGTTTTTAATATCTATTACCTTATATTTGCTTTTACATTCCCGATTATAGCAATTATGGGTGATCTTTTTGAATCCTGTATCAAAAGAAATTTTGATGTCAAAGATACAGGGACTATTATTCCCGGACATGGTGGGATACTGGATCGATTTGACAGCTTTATTTTCACAGCACCTTTTACATATTATTTTATTATTTTACTGCTGGGGTGAGTTAAATGAAGATTAATAAATGGTATATTAAATATTTTTTAATGTTCTTATTTTTACTAGTTAGTTTAGTAATATTAGAACATGTCTTTATCTATTTCACTCCTTTTATAATAGCTGCTGTAATTGCAAGTTTAATAAATCCAATTGTAGATTATCTGGATCGAAAAATTCCAATTCATCGTGGTTTTACTGTTATTATTGTGCTCATACTAGTTATCGTGATTTTGGTGACAATGATTATAATTGGAGGAGCACAGGGATATCTGGAGTTAAACAGGCTTCTCAAAAATCTACCAGATTACAGATCAATTGATTCTCAGCTTAAATGGATCTCAGAACAGAATCAGCAGTTAGAAAATTTTATGGAAAACTGGGAGATATCTGATGCAGTAAAAGAAGCAATTAACAGTAATTTACAGCTTTTATATAATGGGGTCAGGGATGCTTTGATTTCTGTTATAAATTCTATTTTAGAGTTTTTAACTAAATTACCTAGTCTGTTTATGATTTTGTTTATTGCTTTTATTGCTACTTTCTTTATTAGCAGAGATCGGGACAGCATTAAGGAGTTTTTAGTTAACCTGTTTCCGGAAGATGTGCAGCCTAAAATTGCTAATGTTTTTACTCAGTTAAATCGATCTGCTGTCGGTTATATTAGAGCGATGCTGATCTTAATCTCTATTAGTGGTCTGGTGGCGGGAATAGGAGTCAAGTTAATCGGCAATCAGTATGCTTTAATAGTTGGAGTTACAGCAGCAGTACTGGACTTAATACCAATTATTGGGCCTGCCTTATTATTTTATCCCTGGATTATAATGTCGATAATTTTCGGTAATTTTTCTCAGGCTTTTGCCCTTTTTATACTGCATTTATTTCTGGCCGGAATACGTTCTGCTTCTGAAGGTAAAATTATGGGGAAAAGTCTCGGCCTGCATCCGCTGGCAACAATGATAGCTCTTTTTTCGGGGTACCGAATTTTAGGTGCAATTGGTTTTGTTGTTGGACCAACATTTTTAGTTATTATTAAGGCAATAGTCGATTCTGACTTAATTGATATAAAAGAATAATCAAATTTAGTTTTTGAGGTGAAAATCATGAAAGAAATAACAATACTGGGTTCAACAGGTTCAATTGGGACCCAGACTTTAGAAGTAATAAGTGAATTAAAAAACTGGAAGGTTAAAGCTTTAACTGCCTACCAGCAGACTGAACTATTATTTAAACAGATAAAAAAATTCAACCCGGAATTTGTCGTTGTTGTTGAAGAAGAAGCTGCTGTTGAATTAAAAAACAGATTGGCAGCTGAGCCAACAATAAAAACAGAGATTTTAAGTGGTAAACAAAGTTTAGAAACTGCTGCAGCTGAAAAAGTTGATATTTTATTAAATGCAATTGTTGGATTTGCTGGTCTGGAGCCCTCAGTCGCTGCAGCAAAAGCTGGTAATGATATTGCGCTAGCTAATAAAGAAAGTTTGGTTAGTGGAGGTCCGGTGTTGACTGAGCTGGTCAGAGAAAATGAAGTTAAACTACTTCCGGTTGATAGTGAGCATAATGCAATTTTTCAGCTTTTAAAGGGTCATCAAAGTGAACTGGAGGAAATTATTTTAACAGCATCTGGAGGTCCTTTCTTTTCTTATTCCAGAGAAGAACTAAGTCAGGTTTCGGTTGAAGATGCCCTTAATCATCCAAACTGGGAGATGGGGAGCAAAATAACTATTGATTCAGCATCTCTGATGAACAAGGGGTTGGAAGTGATTGAGGCTCACTGGTTATTTGACTGTAATTATGAAGATATAAAAGTTTTAGTTCACCCTCAGAGCATTGTTCATTCGATGATCAGGCTGATTGACGGAACAATCCTGGCGGAAATGGGTCCAGCTGATATGAAAATACCAATTCAGTATTGTTTAACTTATCCTCGCCGGTCTGAAACTGCAGGTAATATGCTTGAACTTGATCAGATTGCTGCTCTGGAATTTTTCCAGGCTGATACTGATAAATTTCCAAATTTAAAATATGCATATACTGCTGGTAAAGCGGGAGGAACTTTTCCGGCGGTTTTAAATGCAGCAAATGAAATAGCAGTTTATAGTTTTTTAAGAGGAGAAATTCCATTTCTAGCTATGAGTCGAGTTGTTGCATCTGTTCTGGATCAGCATCACAATATTACTGCCCCTGATTTAGAGGACATTTTGAATTCTGACCAGGAAGCTCGTCGACTGGCAGTGGAGGTTATTAAAGAATGGTTCTAACAATTGTATCATTTATAATTGTCCTTGGAGTTTTAGTCTTTATTCACGAATTTGGACATTATATTACAGCAAAAAAGTCTGATATTATGGTTTCTGAGTTTGCACTTGGTTTTGGTCCCAAGCTGATTTCTAAAAAAGTCGGTGAGACATTATACTCAATTAGAGCAATTCCTCTGGGTGGTTTTTGCAATATGGTGGGAGAATTTCCGGCAGATGATTCAATGCCTGAAGAGGAAAGAAAAATCTATGATCAGGCAAAAGAAAAAGGACGTCTTTTTACTCAAAAGTCAAGTCTTAAAAGATTGGCTGTAATTTTGATGGGTCCAATTATGAATTTTCTGCTTGCGGTTGTGATATTTATTCTTGCTTTTGCTATTTTTGGTGTACCAACTTCTACTACCAAAGATGCAGTTTTAGGTGAAGTTATACCGGAACAGCCCGCTGCTGAAGCAGGTTTAAGAGCAAATGATAAAATTCTTGCTATAAATGGTCAGCAGATTAATAGCTGGGAGGAAATGTCTGCTTTAATTAGAGAAAATGCTGATCAGGAAATAACTGTCCGCTATCAGCGGAAGGGAGAGGTCAACACAATTAATATTACTCCGGTCCAGAGTGAAGATAATGAACGTGGAGTAATTGGAGTTTATCCTCAGTTAATTAGAGAAAATGTGTCTTTTATAAGTTCAATTTCTCTTGGCTTACAGCAGTCATATCAGGTTTTTGTAATGACAATCTCTGGTTTTGTGCAGATGTTTAGGGAGAGCTCGACCGAAGATATTGGTGGTCCAATAATGATCGCTTCAATAATTGGTCAGGCAGCCAGAGTTGGTATTTTGAATGTTTTAAACTGGACAGCTATAATCAGTATTAACTTAGGTATTATCAATTTACTTCCCTTTCCGGCTCTTGATGGTGGAAGAATCTTATTTATATTAATAGAGATGGTTAGAGGAAAGGCCGTAGATCCGCGCAAAGAAAGTTTTGTGCATATGATTGGATTTGCGATTTTAATGCTGTTAATGCTTTTTATTATCTATAATGATTTAATGCGTACTTTCTTTTGAGCAAAATTGAAGTTGAAAATTATTTAAATTTATCAATGCTAACTTACAGAGGTGGATTATGTATAATAGAAGAAAAACTCGAGTTGTGAATTTTGCTGAACAACCTGTAGGAGGAGAAGCACCAGTTTCTGTGCAGTCAATGTGCAATACTAAAACAGAGAATGTAGAAGCAACTGTAAAGCAGATCAAGGAACTGGAAGCAGTTGGATGTGAGATTATTAGGGTTGCAGTGCCCGATAAAAAGGCTGCTCGAGCGCTTTCAAAGATAAAATCTAAAATTAATATTCCTCTAGTTGCTGATATCCATTTTGACTACAGATTGGCCTTAATGGCTGTTGAAAATGGTGTTGATGCACTGAGAATTAATCCAGGAAATATAGGAAGTAATCAGCGGGTACAGGAAGTTGCGCTGGCCTGCAAAAAAAAGCAGATACCAATTAGAGTAGGCAGTAATTCTGGATCAATTGAAAAAGAACTGCTGAAAAAATATGGTGGACCTACTGCTGAGGCAATGGTGGAAAGCGCTTTGAGAAATGTTAAAATCCTGGAGGAAAATGATTTTAGAGATATAGTGATTTCATTGAAATCAAGTCACATCTCCACAACGATCAGGGCTTACAGTTTGATGGCTGAAAAAGTTGATTACCCGTTTCACATTGGAATTACAGAATCTGGGACTCCCTGGCGGGGAACAATTAAATCAGCAGCAGGTATCGCTTCTCTTTTAACTCAGGGCTATGGTGACACATTGAGAGTTTCTTTGACCGGTGATCCCATTGAAGAAGTGAGGGTTGGTTGGCAGATCTTAAAATCACTGGAGCTTAGAAAAAAAGGAGTTGAAATAATTTCTTGCCCAACCTGTGGCCGTACAAATATTGATTTAATAGCTCTGGCAGAAAAAATTGAAAAAGAGCTGTTGAAGATAGATAAAGAGATTACAGTTGCGGTGATGGGTTGTGCTGTTAATGGTCCGGGAGAGGCAAAAGAAGCTGATATAGGTGTTGCCGGTGGTATAGAAGAAGGCTTGATTTTTAAAGAAGGAAAGATTATAAAAAAAGTAAAAGAAGATCAACTTTTAGCAGAATTAATGCAAGAAATCAAAAAACTTTAAAATATATTAGAAAACTTTTAGAAGACAAAATATATTTATAGATTGGAAATAGGAGTGATTAGAATGCGCATGTCAAAATTGTATTTACCAACGTTAAAAGAAGATCCAGCTGAGGCTGAGGTTATTAGTCATAAATTGATGTTGAGGGCCGGAATGATGAGAAAACATTCTTCCGGAATCTATTCTTATCTACCGCTGGGTTATCGAGTAATTAAAAAAATTGAAAAAATAACCAGAAAACATATGGACAACAGTGAGGCACAGGAAGTGCTGCTCCCTATTATGCAGACTTCGGAAATCTGGAAAGATTCTAAACGCTGGGATAAATTTGGACCATTAATGATTAAATTTAATGATCGAAAGTCCAGAGAATATTGTCTTGGACCAACTCACGAGGAAGTAGTAACTGATCTGGTACGGGATGAAGTTAGATCATATAAGGATCTTCCTCTCAATTTATATCAGATTCAGACTAAGGTCAGAGATGAAATTAGACCACGTTTTGGGGTAATGCGGGGACGAGAATTTATTATGAAAGATGCTTATAGCCTGGATACCGATTATCAGGGACTTGATCAAAGCTATCAGGCAATGTATGATGCTTATGAAAGAATTTTTGCTGAATGTGGCTTGGAAGCAGTTGCAGTCGAGGCTGATACTGGTGCTATGGGTGGTAAAGACTCACATGAATTTATGGTGCTGGCTGATTCTGGTGAGGATGAGATAGCCTTCTGCAGCCACTGTGACTATGCTGCCAATGTGGAAAGAGCTACTTCTAAAAAAACAGATATAGATTTTGAAGTTGAAGCTGAATTAGAAAAAATACATACTCCAGAGATAAAAACTATCAGTGAGCTGGAGGAATATTTAGAGGTTCCAGCTGCTAAAATGATTAAGGCGGTTGCTATGGTGGCTGATGGCGAAGCTGTTTTAGCTCTGGTCTCTGGTGAAGATGAACTAAATGAAATTAAATTAACAAACTATCTACAGGCAAATGAACTGCGGGCTGCTGAAGAGGAAGAGTTTGCAGAGCTCTTTAACAGTGTTGCCGGTTTCATTGGACCTGTAAATCTGAACAATGTACGAATTGTTGCTGATCAAAGGCTAAAAAATATGTCGGGAGCAGTTGTTGGAGCAAACGAAAAAGATTACCATCTAAAGCAGGTTAAGGCTGGCAGAGATTTTGAAGTAGAGGCATTTACAGATCTTCGCTCTGTAAGAGGTGGGGAACGATGTCCAAAATGTGACCAGGGTAAATTAAATATCAAAGATGGAATTGAGGTTGGTCATATTTTCAAATTGGGAACCAAATATAGCGAAAATATGGGAGCCAATTACCTTGATGAAAATGGAAAAGCCCAGCCGATTGTAATGGGCAGTTATGGAATTGGTATAACCAGACTGGTTGCTGCAGCGATTGAGCAGAATAATGATCAGTATGGTATTAAGTGGCCAAAAGCAATTGCTCCTTATCAAATAATTATTCTGCCTCTGGGTAATGATGATCAGGTTCAGGAAAAATCTGAGGAAATTTATCAAAACTTAAAAGCTCAGGGTTGGGAAGTTCTAATTGATGACCGCAGCGAAAGAGCTGGAGTTAAATTTAACGACTCAGAATTAATTGGAATTCCATTACGTCTAACAATTGGTTCACGATCTTTAGAAAATGGTGTAGTGGAGGCAATGATTAGAGAGAATAATAAGAAGTTAGAAATTGAACTTGATAATCTGGAAAAAGAGGTAGAAAAACTTTTTGCAGATATCTCTTAAGTTTTAATTTTTCATCTGGAAGGAGTATTTAATGACAAAGGCAGTAATCTTAAGAGAAAAATCAAATCTATATAAATATTTAGTTTATAATCAGGAAGATAGTATTATTTACTGTATTACAGAAACTGAAAAATCAGCTGCTGCAGAGGCTGAAATTAAAAGAAAAATTCCTCTAGAGCAGAATGACTTTCAGCTGAAAATCATTTCGGATCTTTCTTTGGAGGAAGAATTATTTTTAATCTGGCCTCAAATAATTGCAAATTTTGAGGTCTATTTCTCTTTTTCTAATAACTGGTTAAAAAGAGCTCAGCTTTTTTTAGAAGAGCGGGAAGTGAAAATTAAAGTAGAAACAAAAATGGCTCAGAAAAAGCTGGCACAGCCAAAAGTAATTGCTTTTTTAGAAAACAATTTGAGCAGATATTTAGATGAAATAAAAAAAGTCAGTGTTCATAATGGAGATTTTTTGCCGGAAATAGAAGAAAAATCAGATCCTGCTAAGTTTAAGCAGCGTTCAGAAAGGACTGCTCCTCCAGCTCAAAACTATTCTCAGGGGAGAAGTTCGGGAGGTGGCAGCTCTCACTCTGGTCGTAAACGAAAGAATAAAAATCGCTATGGCAGAGTTATTAGAGGTCAGAAGACCCATGATCTGGTAGAATTAGATACAGAAATTCCTTCGGTTATTGTTGAAGCTGATCTTTTCGATATTGATGTTCGCCAGACCAGAAAGGGCAGTTATCTGTATATCTTAAAAATAACAGATTATGACAGCTCGATATCAGCTAAAACTTTTACTGATGAGAAAGATGATTTTTTAGATGGTTTAAATAAAGGTCAGCATTTAAAAATCAGGGGTAAGGTGAGCTTTGATCCTTACAGCAAGGAATGGGGAATTATATTTAATGATCTGATCCCTCTGGAAAAAGAGACCAGACAGGATAAAGCTGAGAAAAAAAGAGTTGAACTGCATCTCCATACTCAGATGAGTGCCATGGATTCTGTTATTAATGTTAAAGATGTAGTTAAAAGAGCGGGGGACTGGGGTCATAAAGCAATTGCAATTACTGATCATGGAGTTGTTCAGGCTTTTCCAGATGCTTATTCAGCCGGAGAAAAGTATGGTGTAAAAATAATTTATGGTGTTGAAGCATATCTTGTAGATGATGGAGAACCGATTGTTAATAATCCTTATTCCTCTCATTTAGATGAAACAGAATTTATAGTTTTTGATTTAGAGACTACAGGTTTAAATCCCTCCCAGCACGAAATTATTGAAATTGGTGCTGTTAAAATTAAAAATGGGAAAAAAATTGATGAATTCAAATCATTTATCAATCCTGGAGTGAAAATTCCAGCAAAAATTACTGAAATAACAGGAATTAACAGCAGTATGATAGCTGATGCACCTGATTTAAAGACAGTAATTAATCAATTTGTTGACTTTGTTGAATCTGGGGTCCTGGTAGCTCATAATGCAGATTTTGATTATGGTTTTATTCGAACAGCCCTGGAAAGTTTAGAAATTAAAAAAGATGATTATACAGTGCTTGATACACTGGGTCTGTCCAGAGCTCTTGTTAAAGATAGTAAAAATCATAAACTGAATACTCTGGCTAAATATTTTGGAGTTGATCTTGAAAATCATCACCGGGCACTTGATGATGCGGCGGCAACAGCAGAGATACTTTCTCATTTACTGGATATTATTAAAGAGGATGGTTCAGAAAATCTAGATCAGATCAATAATTATATTTCTAAGATTGACTGGAAAGATTTAAGACCTTTCCATGCCGTTATTCTTGCCAAAAATAAAAAGGGGCTTAAAAATCTTTATAAATTAATTTCTATTTCTCATTTAAATAATTTCTATAAAAAACCAAGGATTTTAAAGAGTGTACTTTTACAGCACCGGAATGGATTAATTATAGGTTCGGCCTGTGAAGCAGGCCAGATTTATAAAGCTTTTGTTAATAATAGGCCTCGAAATGAAATAAAGAAAGTAGCAAAACTTTATGACTATCTGGAGTTGCAGCCGCTGGGGAATAATCAATTTTTGATTCCTGATAAGGTTAATTCAAGAGATGATCTTAAAGAGATAAATAGAAAAATCTATCAGCTGGGGCAGGAATTAAATAAGCCTGTTGTGGCAACAACTGATTCTCATTTTCTGGATCCTAAAGATAGTATTTTTAGAGAAATTTTGCAGACAGGTCAGGGTTTTAATGATGCTGATCAGCAACCTCCAATTTATTACCGGACAACTGAGGAGATGTTAAAAGAGTTTTCTTATTTTGGAGAAGATACTGCTCGAGAAATTGTAGTGGAAAATCCAAATAAAATTGCTGAGCAGATTAGTAAAATTAAACCAATTCCTGACGGATTATTTACTCCAGAGATTGAGGGAGCAGAAGCAGAAATCAGAAATATGTCCTATGAACGGGCACATCAGTTTTACGGTAAAGAGTTACCACAATTAGTAATTGACAGGCTGGAAAAAGAACTTTCTTCAATTATTGAAAATGGTTTTGCAGTTATTTATTTAATTGCGCATAAACTTGTTAAAAAATCACTGGAAGATGGATATTTGGTGGGATCAAGAGGTTCAGTTGGTTCTTCTTTTGTGGCGACAATGACCGAAATTACAGAGGTTAATCCCCTGCCACCTCATTATCGCTGTCCTCAGTGTTCAAAGCATGAGTTTATTACCGATGGATCAATAGGAACTGGAGTTGATTTACCGGACAAAATCTGTCCTGACTGTGGGACTGAATATATTAAAGATGGTTTTGATATTCCTTTTGAAGTATTCATGGGCTTTAAAGGAGATAAAGTACCTGATATTGATTTGAACTTTTCTGGTGAATATCAGGGCAAAATTCATAAATACACTGAAGAATTTTTTGGTAGAGATTATGTCTATAAAGCCGGTACGATTTCTACAATTGCAGATCGGACTGCATTTGGTTTTGTTAAAAATTACCTTGATGATAAAGGGATGGAAGTTAAAAGAGCAGAAATTGATCGACTTGTAGCAGGCTGCACAGGTGTTCGCAGAACTACTGGTCAGCATCCAGGTGGATTAATGATTGTACCGAAGGCAAATAGCATTTTTGATTTTAGTCCAATTCAACATCCAGCCAATGATCAGGATACCGATATTAGAACAACTCACTTTGATTATCATTCAATTAGTGGTCGGATACTTAAGCTTGATTTACTTGGGCATGATGATCCGACTTCACTCAGATTGCTGCAGGATATGACCGGTATTGAACCACAGGATATACCACTTGATGATCCGGATACAATGAGCATTTTTTCTGGTACTGATATTCTGGGGGTTGATCCTGAACTGCTGGGAACTGACATAGGGACTTTAGGAATTCCCGAATTTGGTACTTCGTTTGTTCAACAAATGTTACGTGACACAAGACCCACTACTTTTGCAGAATTAGTTCGTATTAGTGGGCTTTCGCACGGTACTGATGTCTGGTTAAATAATGCTCAGGATTTAATAAGAGATGATAAAGCAGAACTGGCAGAAGTTATTTCAGTTCGTGATGACATAATGAATTATCTTCTTCAGCGAGGAGTTGAACCTTCAACAGCCTTCTGGATTATGGAACATGTTCGAAAAGGTAAGGGACTGACAGAAGAAGAGGAAGAAGCAATGCGGGGAAATAATGTTCCTGACTGGTATATAGATTCCTGTAAGAAGATTAAATATATGTTTCCCAAGGCACATGCTGCTGCTTATGTAACAATGGCTTATAGAATTGCCTATTTTAAAGTCCATCATCCGGCTGCTTTCTATACTGCTTATTTTTCGATTAAAGCTGATGATTTTGATGCTCAGCTTGCCTGTAATGGTAGAGAAAAGGTTGTTAATAAAATAGAAGAGCTGGAAGCACTGGGGAATGACATGACAGCTAAAGAAAGTGGGACTCTTACTGTTTTAAGAATTGTACTGGAAGCTATGATGAGAGGAATTGAATTTTTGCCAGTTGACATTTATGAATCTGAGGCAGATCACTTTATCAAAAAAGATGAAAATAAACTTCTAGCACCGCTGATCAGTCTGCAGGGACTTGGTGGCAGTGCTGCTGAAAGTGTTGTAATTGAAAGACAGAAATCAGATTTCACCTCAATTGAGGAGTTGTCAAATAGAACTTCTCTTACCTCAACAGTTATTGAAGTATTGAGAGAACACGGTTCCCTGGAAGGTATGCCAGAACGGAACCAGCTCTCTTTGTTTTAAATTATTGTTACTGGACACCTGAAAATATTGATCTTAAATTAAAATAAATGATTTAATAATGTATTCAATATTTACGAGAACCCGGTACCATTAAAAACTTGCAAGTCCAAATAAGCTGTGATAGAATTATAAAGGAAAGAGTTCTGATAAATACTAATGTTGATTTTAGGAGTGGGGGTGTCTTCCCACTCTTTTATTATAGTTTAGGTAATTTTTAATAAAAATTAAATATTTAAGAAAGAGGGGTGTCTTATTTGGGGAAAGTTGCTGAAACAGTAACCGATTTTATACTTCCTATTGCCCATAGTGAAGAATTAAACCTGGTTGATGTTGAATTTTTAAAAGAAGGTAGTAACTGGATTTTACGTATTTTTCTTGAAAATAAAGATGGTGATTTAACTATAGAAGAATGCGAAAAAGTCAGCAGAGCCTTAAGTGTAATTCTGGATGAAGAAGATCCAATCGATAAAAGTTATATATTAGAGGTTTCATCTCCCGGGCTGGAAAGACCACTTAAAACGGAAGAGGATTTTGAGCGTTTTAAGGGAGAGTTAATTGCGGTTAAAACTTTTAAAAAGATTAATGGAAAAAAAGAGTTTATAGGTACTTTGAAAGATTTTGAAAAGGATAAAATAATATTGATTTTGGCTGATAAGCAGGAGATATCTATTGATTACAGTCTGGTAGCAAGAGCTAATTTAACTTTTGAAATTTAAATTTGAGGGGGGAAAAATATGAATCTAGAATTCATTCAGGCCCTGGATGATATAGAAAAGGATAAAGGTATTTCTAAAGATGTATTATTAGAGGCCATTGAAACAGCACTGGTTTCTGCCTATAAAAAAGATTTTGGTTCTAAAGATAATGTTAGAATTGAAATTTCTGCAGAAGCAGGAGAAGTTAAAGTCTTTTCTCGTAAAGAAGTTGTAGAAGAAGTTGAAAATAAAAATAGCGAGATTGCTTTAGCGGAAGCTGAAAATATAGACAGCAAATATGATATTGGAGATATTGTTGAGATAGAGGTTACACCTGCAAACTTTGGTAGAATTGCAGCCCAGACAGCAAAACAGGTTGTAATGCAGAGAATCAGAGAAGCAGAGAGGGATGTAATTTTTGATCAGTATAAAGAAAAAGAAGATGATCTGATAACAGGTACTATTCAGCGTTTCCATAATGATAATATACTAATAGATATGGGGAAAACTGAAGCTTTACTGCCACCATCTGAGCAGATTGCTGGCGAAAGATATGAAATTGGAGAAAGAATTAAACTCTATGTAGTTGAAGTAAGCACTACAAATAAAGGTCCAAGAATTTTGGTATCCAGAACTCATCCTGGACTTTTAAAAAGACTTTTTGAAATTGAAGTTCCGGAAATTTTCCAGGGACTTGTGGAGATTAAAGCTGTAGCCAGAGAAGCTGGTCAGCGTTCTAAAATGGCAGTAAGCAGTTCTGACAGTCAGGTTGATCCTGTTGGAGCCTGTGTTGGTCCAAAGGGAATGAGGGTTCAGGCAGTTGTAGATCAGTTAAACAATGAGAAAATTGATATAGTTAAGTGGGATGATAATCCTGAAGTTTTTGTTGCCAATGCCTTAAATCCGGCTGAGGTAGTTAGTGTTAATATTAATAAATCAGAAAAGATTGCAGAGGTTGTTGTTCCAGATTTTCAGCTTTCTCTTGCAATAGGTAAAGAAGGTCAGAACGCCCGCCTGGCTGCAAAGTTAACTGGTTGGAAAGTTGATATTAAAAAGGAATCTGAAGTTGAAGCAGAACCTGAAAATATTGAGGAGATTGAACAGAGTGCGGCCGAACTGGCAGAGAGTTTAGATGAGTTTGAAGAAAGTAATGAGGAATTAGATCAGAATGAAATAGAGACTGAAGCAGCTGAAAAATCTAAGGCTAATACCGAAGCTGAAGTCGAAGAAGATTCTGAAGAGCTAGAAAAACTGGATTAAATTTATCAAATAAAAAATCTTAAGGAGGATTGAGATTGCAGAGTAGAAGCCCTATTCGTCAATGTGTAGGTTGTGGTGCCAGAAGAGACAAGATTGAACTTTTAAGAGTCGTAAATAATAAAGGAGAAATTTTAGTTGATCCAGGTGGAAGAACCCCTGGACGAGGTGCTTATCTCTGTCCTAATATGGATTGTTTAGATAAAGCAGTAGAAAAAGGTGCTCTAAAAAAAGCACTAAGGAAAGATATTTCTGATGAAATTTATGAAAAAATTTCGGAGGAGATTAAACATGATTAACTAACAGTAGAATATTTTGGAGGTGCAAGTATGGCAAAAATTAGAGTTTATAATCTGGCTCATGAGCTGGATATGGATAGTAAAGAAGTAATTGAAATACTAAATGATCTTGATATTGAGGTATCAAGTCATATGAGTACAATAACTGACGAAACAGCAGAACTTGTAAAAGGAATGTATGCAGAAGATAGTACTGCAGAAGAAAACGAAAAGGCTCACAAAGAGGCTATCAAAGCTGAAGCTGAGGCTGAGACTGCAGAAGAAGCAGAGACAGCTGTGGAAACTGAAACTGAAATTGAAGCTGAAGCTGATGAGGATGCAGTAGAAATCGAAACTCCAATTACAGTTAAAGAATTTGCTGAAGAAGTAGGAGAGGCTCCCAATAATTTAATTGTAGAATTAATGAATATGGGAGTAATGGCTAATGTGAATCAGAGTCTGGATGAAGACACTCTGGAATTACTGGCTGAAGAGCTTGGAATAAAGATAAAATTGAAATCCGAGGAAGAAGAGAAGGCTTCTCTAAGAGTTGGACCGGAGATTGAAGATAAAGAGGAAGATTTAGTAGTTAGACCCCCTATTGTTACAGTAATGGGTCATGTTGACCACGGTAAAACTACTCTTTTAGATGTAATTAGAGAAAGTCGGGTGGCAGGCAGTGAAGCTGGTGGAATTACCCAGCATATTGGTGCCTACCAGGCAGAGGTTGATAATAAAAAGATTACTTTTATTGATACACCAGGTCACGAAGCTTTTACAGCTATGAGAGCAAGAGGAGCTCAAATTACTGATATTGCGATTTTAGTAGTTGCTGCAGATGATGGAATTATGCCTCAAACAGAAGAGGCAATTAACCATGCTAAGGCTGCAGGGATTCCGATTATTGTTGCGATAAATAAAATTGATAAAGCAAATGCCCAGCCCGAAAGAGTAAAACAGGAGTTAACCGAATATGGTTTAGTTCCTGAAGATTGGGGTGGAAATACAATCTGTGTTAATGTTTCTGCACTTCAGAAACAAAACATAGGTGAGCTTTTAGAAATGATTATTTTGGTCTCAGAGATGGAAGAATTGAAAGCAAATCCTAATCGACTGGCGGAAGGTATAGTTATTGAGGCCGAACTTGATAAAGGACGGGGACCTGTTGCAACTGTGCTGGTCAAAAATGGTACTTTAAAAGTAGGTGATCCAATACTTGCTGGTTTAACTTCCGGTAGGGTCAGAGCAATGTTCAATGAATATGGAGATTCTCTGGATGAAGCAGGCCCTTCTGCAGCTGTTGAGGTACTTGGTTTTAATGAGGTTCCTGCAGCAGGTGATTTTGTTCAGGTCTTAGAAGATGAACGTCAGGCAAGAGATGTAGCCTCTGACAGACAGGCTGAAAAAAGACAGGCTGAACTTAGATCTGATGCCAAGGTTTCTTTAGATGATCTTTATAAGCAGATTCAGGAAGGTGAAGTTAAAGAACTGAATATTATTATTAAAGCTGATGTTCAGGGTTCAATTGAAGCACTTAAAGCTTCTCTGTTAAGACTTGGTACAGAGGAAGTAACAGTTAATGTTATTCACACAGGTGTTGGTGGTGTAAATGAAACTGATGTCAACCTTGCCAGTGCTTCCAATGCAATTATTATTGGATTTAATGTTAGACCTGATAATAATGCTCTCAGGGCAGCTGAAAAAGAAAAAGTTGATATTAGAACTTATAGAGTTATCTATAAAGCTTTAGAAGATATTAAAGATGCTATGGCTGGACTGCTTGATCCTGAGTTAAGAGAGGAAGTTACAGGTCGGGCAGAAGTTAGAGATACTTTTAAAGTTCCTGATGTAGGTATTATTGCCGGAGCTTATATTACTGATGGTCATGTAAACCGAAATTATGATGCCCGTCTGATCAGGGATGGAGTAGTTATTCATGAGGGAACAATTTCTTCTCTCAAGAGGTTTGAAAATGATGTCAGAGAAGTAAAATCAGGTTATGAATGTGGAATTGGAATTGAAAATTATAATGATATTAAAGTTGGAGATATTATTGAATTCTATACTTATAAGGAGATCAAAAGATCCTTATAGAGGTGAGGTAAAATGACAAATAAACGTGCAATAAGAGTTGGAGAATTATTAAAAGAGGAAATTAGTCAGATTGTTCTTAGAGAAATGAAAGATCCAAGAATTGGATTTGTCTCTGTAACCGATGTCGAAGTCAGCGGAGATCTAAGACATGCAAAGGTCTTTATCAGTGTTTATGGAAGTGATAAAGAAAAGGAAGAAACTCTGGAAGGTCTCCAGCAGGCTCAGGGTTTTGTCCGTAAACTTGTGGGAGAAAGAATTAAAATTCATCATACTCCAGAGATAATTTTCCGTTATGATGATTCCATTGAAAATGGAGTTCATATTTCAGAAATAATCAAAGACCTTAAAGAATCAGGAGAGATAAAGGAGTCTGACTCTGATGCAGAAGAAAATTAAAGAAATTATTAAAATTATAAATGAAAATGATAATTTTTTAATTGTTGGCCATGTTGGTGCAGATGGTGACAGTATCGGTTCAGTAACTGCTTTAACTCGATTATTACAAAAAGAAAACAAAAAAGCCAGAGCCTATCTGAATCGAGATACTCTGGCTCCTTTTTCTTTTCTGGAAGTTAAAGAAGAATTCTTTTATACTGATTCAGAGAAACTAAAAAATGAAATAAAGGCTGATGATTTTATATTAATCACCCTGGATTCCGGAACGTTAGAGAGAATTGATCTGGATCCAGGATTTATAGAATCAGCGCAAGCAATTATTAATATTGATCACCATGAGGATAACAGCTGTTTTGGCAAAGTAAACCTGGTTCAACCAGATCGGGCTGCAGTGGGAGAAATTATTTATAATTTTGCTGTAGAATTTTTGGGAGATAATATTCCGCTTACTATTGCTGAACCTCTGGCTACGGCAATTATAACTGATACCGGTGCTCTGCGTTACGAAAACACATCTTCTAGAGTTTTAAGAATACTGGCTGATTTAATGGATTTCGGGGTTAATATTTATAAAATAAACAAAAAAATATTTGGTAGTTTAAGCTATAAGGCGCTGGTGTTAAAAGGTCTGGCTTTAGCTACACTAAATAGAAGTAAGGATGGTAAAATAGCCTGGCTTTATGTCAGCCGGGAAATGATGCATGAAGCTGAAACCGATTATACTGAAGGCCTGGTCAGTCTGGCCAGAGATATAGAAAATGTAGAAATAGGAATATTATTTACAGAGGAAGAAAAAAAGGAAATCAAGGTAAGTCTGCGGTCAAATTTTTATGCAGAGGTAAATAAACTGGCGGCCGAATTTGATGGTGGAGGTCATCCTCGAGCTGCAGGTGCAACTGTTACTAAAACTCTGGCGGAAACAATCGATTCTGTGGTAGAGGCAGCGAAAAAATATGTTTAATGGTACTGCAAATATATTAAAACCTCCGGGTATTTCTTCCTTTGCATTCATCAAAAGTTTGCGCTGGCTGCTTGATGAAAAAAAGGCCGGCCATACAGGGACTCTGGACCCAGCTGCCGCTGGAGTTTTGGGTGTCTGTTTTGGTAAAGCTACTAAAACTATACCCTTTTTAGATGATAGTCGTAAAGAATATATTTGTGAAATGAAACTTGGGACAAGAACAGATTCTCTGGATTTAGAAGGCCAGGTTATCAGAGAAGATTTAAATTGGAATTATCTTAGCTCAGCTGAAGTTGAGGCAGCTATAATAAGTTTTAAGGGTAAACAGCAGCAGATACCACCAATGTATTCGGCTCTTCATTACGAGGGGAAAAGACTCTATCAGTTAGCCAGGAGGGGGATTGTGGTGGACAGAAAAAGCCGAGAGGTTGAGATATTCAATCTTGAAGTGCTGGAAATTAATTTGCCATTAATTCGCTTCAAGGCAGAAGTATCCCGCGGAACTTACATTCGTTCACTGGTGAGAGATATTGGTGAAAAATTAAATACCAATGCTGTGATGACTTTTCTGCTTAGAACTAAATCAGGTCCTTTTTTGCTCGAAAATTCAGTGACTTATGAGCAGATTGAAAAAATGGGTCCGGATATCTTACTTAAACCGTATGAGCCACTAAAACTACCCCGTTATACGATTAAAGACGAGGAACATCAGCGAGCTGAAAATGGCAACTATTTAATTAAAGAAAATTTTGTGGAAAGTGAGCTAAAAATTGAAGTTGGAGAATATTTTCTTCTCTTTTCAGAATCAGGAAAGTTTTTAGCAATCAGTCAGCATCAACTTGAAGATGATTATCATATTTATCAGCCACATAAAGTTTTTATTTAGTTCTGGAGGAAATCTATATGCAGGTTATAACAAGTAATGAATATAATAAATTTAGAGATAGTAATACCTGTCTTGCAATTGGAGCTTTTGATGGTTTACATAAAGGTCATCAATTAATTATTAGCCAGGCGCTTAAGGAGGCCAAAAAAAATAATTATCCAGCTGCAGTTTTATCTTTTCATCCTCATCCCTTAGAAATTATTCCTGGCAAAAACCCACCCCCTTCTATAGTTTCCAGACAGCAGAAAATTTCTCTTCTGGAAGCCATGGGTGTTGATTATTATTTTGAACAGGAGTTTAATCAGGAATTTGCTCAATTAAGAGCAGAAGAATTTATCAATAACATTTTGCTTGCTAGCTTAAGAGTAAATACTGTAGTTGTTGGTGATGATTTTCGTTTTGCCTATAAAAATGAGGGAAATGTTGAAATTTTAAAAAAAATGGGTGAGCTGCATGGTTATCAGGCCAAAATTATTTCTCAACTTCATGCTAGTGATGACCGGATATCAAGTACAAGGATTAGAAGTCTGCTTAAAAACGGTAAAATAAAAAAAGCTAAAAAGCTGCTGGGAAGATCATATCAGATTTGCGGTAAGGTAGTACATGGTAAAAAAAGAGGCAGGAAATTGGGATTTCCCACAGCAAATTTAAGTCTGGAGACCAATTATGCTCTTCCACCTGAAGGTGTTTATGCTGTTAAAGTACATCATTGTGGAAAAGAATATATTGGGGCAGCTAATCTGGGTTATAATCCCACTTTTAATAATCAGGATATTTCTTTTGAAGTTTATATTTTAGATTTTGAAGGTGATCTTTACGGACAGAGATTATGTGTGGATATTATAGAATTTATTAGAGGCGAAAAAGATTTTGCTGCTAAAGAAGAATTAATCAACCAGATGCAGCAAGATATTCTTTACACGCGCGAGCTTTTATGTTAAAATTATAAAGAAAGTTTTAAATTACCGCTGGCTAGGATTTCGACTCTCCGACGTCTTCTTGGCCTGTGGCGAATTGTTTTTACAGGAGGTGAATTTATATGTTAAGTAAAGAAGAAAAGCAAGAAATAATTAAGGAATATCAGTTAGAAGAAGGCGATACTGGTTCAACTGAAGTACAGGTTGCTCTTTTAACTGCAAGAATTGCTGAGTTAACTGAACACTTAAAAGACCATAAAAATGATCATCATTCACGAAGAGGATTATTAAAAATGGTAGGTAAAAGAAGAAAGTTACTTAGATATTTACAAAATAATGATGTTCTGCGTTATCGTGAATTAATTTCTAAATTAGGTATTCGCGGTTAATAATGCATACTAAAAGAGCGGGGCAATCCCCGCTCTTTATTTGAATAAGGAGGAAAAAACATGAAAGAATGGACAATTGATTTTGCCGGTGATGATTTTAATTTTCAAACCGGTAAACTGGCCAAACAGGCCAATGGTTCAGTAGTAGTCCGCTGTGGAGATTCACAGGTTTTAGTTACAGCTGTTATGGATGAACCGAGACCAGGAATGAACTATTTTCCTTTAATGGTTAATTATGAGGAGAGAGTTTATGCAATCGGACAGATTCCTGGTAGTATTATGAGAAGAGAGGGAAGACCCAGAGATGAAGCTACTTTGGCTGCTAGAGTGATTGACCGCTCTATCAGACCACTATTTCCAGATGGTTTTCGTCATGATGTACAGATTGTAGCAACAATTTTATCTGTAGATGATGATCATGATCCTGAAGTTCTGGCTTTAAATGGTGCTTCTGCTGCTTTAACTTTATCTGATATACCTTTTGCAGGACCTATCGGAGGAGTGAAAGTTGGACTTGTTGATGACGAAATTATTATTAATCCAGATGCAGAAGAAAGAGAAAATAGTGATTTGGATCTTGTAGTTGCAGGTAGTAAAGATGCTATTATGATGGTAGAAGCAAGTGCGAACGAAGTAAGTGAAGCAACTGTTTTAGAAGCAATGAAAGCTGCGCATGAAGAGATCAAAAAGATTATTAGTTTACA
Organism: Halanaerobium sp. ST460_2HS_T2; assembly: GCF_003337665.1. Classification (NCBI taxonomy): domain Bacteria; kingdom Bacillati; phylum Bacillota; class Clostridia; order Halanaerobiales; family Halanaerobiaceae; genus Halanaerobium; species Halanaerobium sp. ST460_2HS_T2. Next base: position 70,415 of record NZ_QPJF01000016.1, on the reverse strand, counting down.
GGAAGAAATGCGCGAAGAGGCTGGAGAAGAAAAATTCCACTTTGAGCCACCAACTGTTGATCAGGAAATTCAGGCCAAAGTTGATCAGATTTTAGGTGATAAGCTGAAAGAAGCTATTCAGATTCAGGAAAAACAGCCTAGAAGTGATAGAATTGATGAATTAAAAGCTGAACTCAAAGAAACCATTAATCCTGAAGAGGATGAAGAACTCGATTCTCAAATTTCTTTAGCTTTTGAAAAAATGTTAAAGAAATCAGTTAAGAGTTTAGTAGTTGAAGATGGAATTCGTCCTGATGGTAGAGATTATGATGAGATCCGACCTATCTGGGCAGAAGTTGATTTTGTACCAAGGGCTCATGGATCTGGTATCTTTACCAGAGGTGAAACTCAGGCCTTAAGTGTTTTAACATTGGGTTCTTCAAGTGATGAACAGACTCTATTTGGTCTTGGGGAAAATGAAACCAAACGCTATATGCACCATTACAATTTCCCATCCTTCTGTGTTGGCGAAACTGCGCCTATGCGCTCACCAGGAAGAAGAGAAATTGGTCATGGTACCTTAGGTGAAAAGGCATTACTGCCAGTAATTCCATCCGAAGATGAGTTTCCATATACAATCAGAATTGTTTCTGAGGTTTTAGAATCTAATGGTTCTTCCTCACAGGCAAGTATCTGTGGTAGTACTTTAGCCTTAATGGCTGCTGGGGTACCAATTAAAGCACCTGTTGCTGGTATTGCTATGGGATTAATGAAAAAAGATGATGATGTTGTAATTTTGTCTGATATTCAGGGCTTTGAAGACTTTAATGGAGACATGGACTTTAAAGTTGCTGGTACTAAAGATGGAATTACAGCTTTACAGATGGATATTAAATTAAAGGGTCTATCTTATGATATCTTAGAAGAAGCTCTAGAAAAAGCTAAAAAAGGTAGAATGCATATCATGGGTAAAATGCTGGAAGTTATACCTGAACCTCGTCCAGAACTATCAGAAAATGCACCTGCAATTATCACCATGAATATTGATCCAGAAAAGATCAGATTTGTTATTGGTCCTGGTGGAAAGATGATCAATAAGATTATTGATGAAACTGGAGCCAGCATTGATATCGAAGACGACGGTCTGGTTAAGATTATGACCGAAGATCAGGAAGGCGGCCAGCAGGCTAAAGAAATGATTGAGCGCTTAACTGAGGAAGTTAAAGTTGGTAAAATTTATCAGGGTAAAGTAAAGAGAATCATGAACTTTGGTGCTTTTGTAGAAATTTTACCAAATAAAGAAGGGCTTGTTCATATTTCTAAATTGGCTGATCATCATGTAAAAGAAGTTGGCGATGTTGTTTCTGTAGGAGATGAAATTCCTGTTAAAGTTATTGAAATAGATAATCAGGATAGGATTAATTTATCTCTAAAAGATGCAAAAAAAGAGCTGGACAATAAAGAATAAATATAATAAATAAAGTTAAAGTATTATATTAGTGAATAATAATCTTGATAACTGGAGATGACTCTTAAATGATACTGGGTAAACATGTTTCTATAGCTGGTGGTCTTGATAAATCTTTTCAAAGAGCAGCTGATATTGGCTGTAATACAATGCAGATTTTTGTTAAAAATCCACGTGGCTGGAAAATGCGTGAGGTTGAGCAAGCTGAAATAGAGAGGTTTAAGAAAGCGAGACAAAAACATAAAATTAATCCAGTTGTAGTACATGCTGCCTATCTAATTAATTTGGCATCTCCTAAAAAAGATTTATGGGAAAAATCAATTTCAGCTCTTAAGTCTGAATACCAGCGCTGTGACAGGCTCGGAGCTGAATACCTGATTTTTCATCCCGGCAGTCATACTGGTTCTGGTTTAGAAAATGGTATCCAAAAGATTGCCAGAGCACTAAATATTATTTTTGCTGAAGTTGAGAGTGAAACCATGATTCTTTTAGAAAATACTGCTGGTGCAGGTACCAGCATTGGCGAAGGATTTTCTCAGCTTAAAGCAATTATTGATCAGGTTGATCAGTCAAATAGGCTTGGAGTTTGTATCGATAGCTGTCATGCTTTTACAGCTCACTATAATCTGGCAGAGAAAAATGGTTTAGAAGAATTAATCAGTGATTTTGATAATATTCTTGGTCTGGAACAATTAAAAGTTTTTCATCTTAATGATTCTAAATTTGACTGCTGTACTAACAAAGATGAACATGCTCATATTGGAGAGGGTAAAATTGGAAGCAAGGCGTTTAAACGAATAATTAATCATTCTAAATTAAGAGATAAAGTTTTTATTTTAGAAACACCATGGTTTGATAAAGAGAAAGATGATGATGTTATTTTATTAAAAAAACTAAGGGAGGACTAAAGTTGTCTGCTAGTGCTGAAATGTTATTAGAAGTTAGCCAGGAAATAAAACAAGAAATAGAGGCAGCATCCGGCAATGAAATTTTTATTAGAGCTCAATTGAATAATAAAGATATTATAGAAGAAATTGAAGTTCTGGCTAGAGGCAACAGTTATTCTGCACCTGCAGTAATAAATAATTTAATGCCCGGGGAAATAGTTATTCACAATCATCCATCGGGAGATTTAACTCCCTCAGCAGCAGATATCCGACTGGCCGCCAAAATGGCTGCAAGAGAAATTGGTTTTGCAATTATAAATAATCAGGCAGATCAGATTTATGTAGTAGTCGAAGCTGGAACTAAAAAAGAAAAGCAAAAATTGAACAAAAAGGAAATTTTAAGTTATTTTAAAAAAGAGGGAAAGTTGTCCCAGGAATTAAAAGGCTTTTCTGAGAGAAAAGAACAGCTGATAACAGCCGAAAAAATTATTGATTCTTTTAATCAACATCAATTTGATTTTATTGAGGCTGGAACCGGGACTGGTAAATCCTTTGCTTATTTAATACCTGCTCTTTTTTATAATAATTTAAATCAGGCCCGGATAGTAGTTTCTACAAATACAATTAACTTACAGGAACAGCTGATTAATAAAGATTTAGTTACTCTAAAACGAGTTTTGGATTTTGATTTTAATGCAGTTTTAGTCAAAGGAAGAAGTAATTACCTCTGTTTAAGAAAATTTAAAAATTTTAAAAAGAATTTTGATAATCAAGAATTAGAGCTTGAAGAAAAAATTTTTTATGAATTAGATGATTGGAAAAAAAATACTGAAAGTGGAGAAAAAAGCGAAATCAATTTTCAGTTACAAAATAAGATCTGGAATCAAATTGCTGCTGAAAGTGACCTTTGTTTAAAAACCTCCTGTCCCTTTTATTCTAATTGTTTTTTTATGAAAGCACGCAAGAAGATCTATAAAGCAGATATTTTAATTGTCAATCATCATCTCTTACTTTCTGATGCGAGGGTAAAAGATGATACAGGTTCAGTTGATAGAGGTATTCTGCCTAACTTTAATCATTTAATTATCGATGAAGCTCATAATATTGGTGAAATTGCAACTGATCATCTTGGCTACCCTCTTTATCAACCATTGATGGACAACTGGCTTAAAAGATTAAGTGGTGATAAGAAATCGCTTTTAGCAGAGATTAGGGAAGATATTGCATTTACAGTTGATTCTGATCAAAAAAGATTGCGAGAAATATTGGACAAAAAAATTATTCCTACAACGCAAAAGATTAGAGATCTGATTCCACAGTATTTTAATGAACTAAAAAATTTAATTTCAAATTATAAAGATAAAAAAATAACCATCGATGATAATTTGAAAAATAACCCTAAATGGAACGAATTTTATCAAACAGCAGAAGATCTGGCTGCTTATTTGAAAAATAATTTTTCTTTTCTGCAGATCATATACGAAAATTTATATCTTGGTTTAGAAGCCGAAACTGATGAGAGCGAAATGAAAATCAAATCTAGTTTAAATCGCTGCCAGGATCTGATTAAACGCATAGAATTTAATTTGCAGGCCGAAGATGATGATTATGTTTTCTGGCTGGAATCAAGCTATTATAGAGGTTCTGAGCAGATTGTACAGAAATCAGCTCCAATTGATGCTGGGAAATTTCTGCCTGACATGCTCTGGTCTAAATTAACAAATGTAATTTTTACTTCTGCTACTATTACAGCTGCAGGTTCATTTGATTATTTTTATCGAGAAACTGGCATTAAAAAAGCTGAAGAACTAAAGGTGGAATCTCCTTTTGATTATTCAAAGCAGGCTGAGCTTTTAATTCCTTTAGATTTTCCTGATCCAGGTAATAAAAATTTTTTAAAAGAACTTGTCAGCAGTTTAAAAAAAATTATATCTAAATCCCGGGGATCAACTATGGTCTTATTTACTTCTTACAGAATGCTGAGTTATTGTTATAATAATTTAAAATCAGAACTTGAAGAAAAAGGGATTCGGATCCTCTCCCAGTCAAAATTATCTCGAAATTATATAATGCAGGAGTTTCAAAGTGAATATCAAACAATAATCTTTGGGACTTCAAGTTTTTGGGAAGGGGTTGATTTGCCCGGAGATTTACTCAAATATTTAGTTATGGTTAAACTGCCATTTCCGGTTCCTGGAGAGCCCCTTTATAAAGCCAGGGAAGATCTTTTAAAATCAAAAGGCTTAAATCCATTTTATAATCTTGCTTTACCACAGGCAGTTATAAAATTTAGACAGGGTTTTGGCAGATTAATACGTTCTAAAAAAGATACAGGATTTATCATTCTATTTGACCGAAGAGTTATAAGCAGATCTTATGGACGCCAATTTTTGGATTCAATTCCATCAGATTGTCCGATTCTGGAAATAAAAGCTAAGGATATTATTAAAAAAATTGAAAATAATGGAGTTTAGAATATGCTAAAAATAAAAATATTTACAATAAACTTTTTAATATCATTTATAATAGTTTTACTTTCAGTTACTGTTATTGCTGCTCCAGACTTAAGTTTGATTTATGTTATTCAGCAGGGAGACACCTTATCCGAGATTGCGGCAGAATATGATGTTGATATTAATAAATTAAAAGCAGCAAATAACATTTCCAATAAAGCAAATATAAAAATGGGAGATGAGTTAATAATTCCTCAGGAAAAAAGTGAGAAAAGCAAAAATAAGAAAAAATTGTTATTTAAGGAATTTAACTCTACCAGAGAAGAATTATCTTTTACTATAAATACTCATTATGCTGCCAGAATTAATCCGGGTCATCAGGCACCAGATATTGATAAAATTCCAGAAGATAAAATTATAAATTATTATGTGGGGCCTGGAGATACTCTATATGATCTGGCAAGAGATTTTAGTACTACCATCGGGACAATTCTGGCTCTTAATAATAGGGAAAATAGTTTTTTGCGAAGTGGAGAAAGAATACGGCTTCCAATTAATAATTTAACTTCACATCAAATTTTAAATCAGAGAGTTAGCAAACAGGAACTTGATCTTTTAGCTCGTGCAGTCTATGGTGAATCAAGGGGAGAACCATATGCCGGTCAGGTTGCGGTAGCAGCAGTTATTATCAATAGAGTTTTGAGCCATCAGTTTCCAGATACCTTTGCTGAAGTAATCTATCAGGGAGGGCAATTTTCTGCAGTTAGTGATGGCCAAATTAATTTAAGCCCCAATCAGACTGCTTATAGAGCAGCAAGAGAAGCTTTAAATGGCAGTGACCCGACAAATGGAGCACTTTATTTTTATAATCCCAAAACAGCTACCAGAGTTAGCTTTTTTAAAGGGAGAAGGGTAGTAACTAAAATAGGAGATCATGTTTTTGTAGAATAGGGGTGAACTTTTTGTTAAATAATTTTTGCAGAACTTTCCAGCTTTCTAAAATAAAGCTGGCTTATTTTTTTACTATAATTATTATACTTTTCAGCAGCTCTGTTCTGGCTCAAGAAAACTTTATTAATAATTATAGTTCCCAAAGGCTGGTACCAATTTATCAAGTAGATAGAGATGATAACAAAATAACTTTAACAATTGATGGTGCCTGGGGAAGTAATAAAACAGAAGCACTGCTGGAGTTATTTGAGCAGCAGGAAATAAAAGTGTCCTTTTTCTTTGCCGGTATCTGGCTTGAAAATAATCCTGAGCTGGTTCAAAAAATATTAGAAGCTGGACATCAAATTTATAATCATTCCTACAGCCATCCTCATTTTAACAACTTAAATAAAGATGAAATAATCAGTGAACTTAAAAAAACTGAAGCAATAATTAATAAATATCAAAACCATGAAAATAAAATCAAACTTTTTCGACCACCTTATGGCGAATATAATAATCTTGTAATTAAAACAGCCAGGAAATTAGGTTATCAGGTGATCCAGTGGAGTCTTGATTCTCATGACTGGATGAATCCAGGTAAAGAGTATATTCTGCAGAGAGTTGTTTCCAATATTAATTCCGGTGATATACTTTTATTCCACAATAATTCAAATAATATTGTTGAGATATTAAGAGAAATTATTCCACTCTTAAAAAAAGATTACCAATTTGTCAAAATTGAAGAGCTAATTTATAATAATAATTATCAGATAAGTTCTCTAACTGGTTTACAATATAAAATGAAAGGTGATAATAATGATAATTAAGGTAGAGAGAGTAAATAAAGAAATTGAGTTACCCAGATATCAGCACCTGGGTGAGGATGCAGGACTTGACCTGCATGCTGCAGAAGAATTAACAATTAAAAGTGGGGAATATGAATTAATCAAAACTGGACTTAAAATTGCTGTTCCTGAAGGGTATGCAGCCTTTGTTTATCCTCGCAGTGGTCTGGCTTTAAAAAAAGGAGTAACAGTTTTAAATGCTGACGGAGTAATTGATTCTGGTTATAGAGGTGAAGTAGGAGTAATTTTAATTAACCACGGGGAGCAAGATTTCAAAATTAATTTTAATGATAGAATAGCTCAATTAATTATTCAGAAGGTAAATATTATCGAGTGGCAGGAAGTCGATAATTTAAGTAAAAGCCAGCGAGGAGAAGGCGGTTTTGGTCACACCGGAATAAAAAAGAATTAGGAGAGGGAAATTGTTATGTCTACAATTAAAGTTCCAGCAACATCTGCAAATTTAGGTCCCGGTTATGATACTCTGGGGCTTGCTTTAAGCCTGTATAATGATTTTGATATTAAAAAGCGAAAAGATCAGCAATTAAAAATTACAATTATTGATCAAAACAAAAATAAAGAAATTAAAATTGCCAGAAAAGATAATCTGGTGGCTCTGGCTTATCAAAAATATTTTGACTTTATTGCTGAAGATTTAATTGGAGCCGAAATAACTGAAAAGATGCACACACCACTCGCCCGGGGTCTCGGGAGCAGCTCTTCGGCTATTATTGGAGGGCTGGCTGCAGCGGCTATTGTCTCTGGGAAATTAATTAGTAAGACTGATTTTATTCAGCTGGCTGTTGATTTAGAAAAACATCCTGATAATGTAGTTCCAGCCCTTGTTGGTGGACTAACAATAAATTTTTATTGCAAAAATAACTATGATTATTATAAAATAGATATTGAGCAGGAACTTGATTTTATTCTGGTAGTGCCCGATTTTGAATTAAAAACTGAAAAATTAAGACAGGTTTTACCAGAAGTAGTAGATTATCCAAGTGCTATTAATAATCTGAGTAGAGTCAGTTTGCTTACAGCTGCCTTTATAAATAGAGAATATCATCTGTTAAAAACAGCAATGGAGGATCAGCTGCATCAACCATATAGAAAAAAACTAATTAAAGGATTTGACCAGGTGCTGGCAGCAGCCTATGAAAGTGGTGCTTATGGAGCTGCATTAAGTGGAGCTGGCCCAACTATTTTAGCCTGTACTCAGAAAAAATCTGATCAGATTGCCCAAAACATGAAAAAAGTTTTTGCATCTAATGCTGTCAAAACGGATATTTTTAAGGTAAAAGCCTGTAATCAGAGTCTGTATCAGAATTTAAAAGAGGAGATATCTTAAAATGATTAAACTGGCCCTGATTGCCAATCAAAAAGAATCATTAGAGCTTTTTCTTAATTTTTTTAATAAAAATAAAACTAAAATAGAAAAGTTAAGCTCACAAAAGCTGGAAATTAAATATATTTATGATGATTCTGATCAAAATAAAATTGAATATTTTTTAGCTGCCAGTCTAAATAAAATAGAGCTTATTAAAGATTATCAGAGCCTTATTAATACTGCTGAAATTGATATTATTATTGAATTGGAGAGAAAATTTAATTCTGCAGATTATTTACTTCAGGCTTTGAAAAATAAAAAAATTGTAATTACAAGTAATCATAAAGTACTGGCTGAAAATTATCTAATACTAAAAAAAGCGGAAGCAGAATTTAATACTAAATTATTTTTTTCAGCTTCTTTTTCACCACTACCAGTAAAAACGCTTATTGATAACTTTTATGCTCTGGATGAAGTAACTGAAATAAATGCTGTTTTAAATGCAACAACCAATTATATTTTATCAGAGATGGGAAAAAACACTGTAAGTATGAAGGAAACAGTTGAACAGGCAAAGGAAGCAAGTTATACAGAAGATAATCCTGAGCTGGATTTAAGTGGTTCGGACAGCCTTAATAAATCTATTTTAATGACTGAGCTAATTTTTAATAAGGCTTTTGATTTTTCAGCAGTTAGTTCCCGGGGAATTAAAGGAATCACCAGTTATGATTTGATTTATGCAGCCGAACTGGGTTATAAAATAAAATTGATTTGTACTATAAAAAAAGAAAAAGGTAAATTATATTTGGGAGTAAGGCCTAATTTAATTTCAGAGGATTCTTTTCTGGCAGATGTAAATGAAAACAGTAATGGAATTGAAATTATTTCAAATTATAATTCTAAAGTTATTTTTAAAGCGGAAAATAATGATTTAGCTCCTTTAAATCTTCTAAGTCAGGATTTGATTAAAGCGGCCCGAATTAGAGGTGGTTATGATAAAGTCTTATTAGAAGAGCCTGGACTAAATGAAAATAAATTAATAGATCTTTATCAGCATCAGGAAAATTCTTTTTATGTCAGGCTCCAGCTTGAAAAAGACAAGAAAATAATAGAAAATATCAAAAAAATATTTTCAGAAAAAAATCTGGCGGATTTAATTTTACATGATGATTTAACTGAAACACCACTACTGCCAGTAATAATTATAACCAAAAAAATTAAAGAAAAAGTTTTAGAAAAATTATTAAAAGAAGTAGAGAATGTAGAAGGAGTTCTGACTGTTAATAATGTAATAGCAGTTAAAACACACTAGCAAATATAATTAACAATAGGAAGGTGAAACAGTTGTCACTAATTGTACAAAAATATGGAGGTAGTTCAGTAGCAAATCCCGATTTGATTAAAAATGTTGCCAGAAGAGTAATTGAGGGTTATGAGGAAGGCAACCAGATGGTAGTTGTAGTTTCTGCAATGGGAGATACTACAGATCATTTGATAGAGTTGATGGGAAATATAACTGATGATCCAGATCCAAGAGAAGTAGATATGCTTTTAACCACTGGAGAGCAGGTTTCAATTGCTCTTTTAACAATGGCAATACATTCGCTGGGATATCCGGCAATTTCTTTAACAGGAAGTCAGATGAAGATAAAAACTAATGAAAAACATAACCAGGCCATGATTACAGATGTTGATACTACTCGACTCAGAAAAGAACTGGCAGAGAATAAGATTGTCATTGTAGCCGGTTTTCAGGGGATTAATGATAATCAGGATTTTACAACTCTGGGTCGTGGCGGTTCTGATACAACAACAGTTGCTGTTGCTGCAGCCATGAATGCCAATCGCTGTGAAATATATTCTGATGTTGATGGTGTTTATACTGCAGATCCCAGAGTTGTTAGTGATGCAAGTAAACTTGATTCTATTTCTTATGAGGAAATGCTGGAACTTGCAAATCTTGGTGCCAATGTTCTTCATCCCAGAGCAGTAGAACTGGCAAATAATTATAATTTAGAGTTATATATAGCTTCAAGTTTTAATAAGACAGTAGGAACTATTGTTAGAGGAGATGAGAAAATGGAAGGCAAAAAAAATGTAGTTGGAGCAGCGAGTGATTTAGGAGAAATAAAAATTACTGTTGAGAGAGTGCCAGATGAGCCCGGTATAGCTGGCAAAATGTTTAAAGCTCTTGCAGATGCGGGTGTCAATGTTGATATGATTATTCAGAATCTGCAGCGGGATGAACTAAATGATATTACCTTTACTATTAATCAGGAACAGGAAAAACTGGCAGTTAAAGTTCTAAATAAGATAAAAGAAAAGCTAAAATTTGATAATTACACAATAGATCAGGATGTTGCAAAAATTTCTATTGTTGGGGCCGGTATGCAGTCAACTCCAGGCATAGCTGCAAGAATGTTTACTTCATTTGGCGAAAATGATATTAATATTGAGATGATTACAACTTCTGAAATTAAAATTTCCTGTTTGATAAAAAAAGAAGAAGCAGATAAAGCTTTAAATGTTTTGCATAAAGAATTTCAGCTGGACCAGATTAATAATTAAATATTGCAAAAATTTGATTTTTCGCGTATAATTAAAACAGGCAGTAGAAAATTCGCAGTTTAAATTACTGCTCTGACTTTATTATTCTAATTATACTTTAAGGAGGCCAAATTATGAATGTAAAGAAGAAAGGTGAAGTTTATCGCTGTGAAATCTGTGGTAATGTTGTTGAGGTAAAAGAAGCTGGTGGAGGCGAACTGGTTTGTTGTGGGGAGCCGATGAAATTAGAAGAATAATTAAAAAAATAATCTGGGCCCGGGGTTTATACTCCGGGCTTTTAAATGCTTTAATTTGAAATAAATTATAAAATTTAATTATTTCTTAAAGGATTTCGCTCTGCTTGCGAGAAGTTATAATAATAGAAATTAATCCAAAAATAGTTTAAAATATTAAATTGAATAACTTTAAAAGAACTTCGGGGAGGAAATTTATAAAATGAATTATTTTGAAAAGAAAAAAATAAAAGATATTCTGGAAGATAAGATTAATGATTATAAAGATGTCATTGTCATGGGCTGGGTAAGAACTAAAAGAGTTTCAAAAAACATTGCCTTTATAGAAATCAATGATGGAAGTGCTTTGAAAAATTTGCAGCTTGTTATTTTAAATCCTGAGCAACATCCTCTGGCTGAGATTAATACTGGTGCAAGTATTAAAGTCAAAGGTTATATTGATAAAGTTGAGGGTAGAGAACAGGATGTAGAGATGAAAGCAGAAGAGATTGAAATTATTGGGGAAGCACCAGAAGATTTTATTCTTCAGAAAAAAAGACACAGCTTTGAATTTTTAAGAGATATTGCCCACTTAAGAGCCAGAACCAACACCTTCGGGGTTGTAAATCGCTTCCGTAGCAAAATGTCTTATGCAATCCATGATTATTTTTACAATAAGGATTTTAAATACATACATACCCCAATTATTACTTCTGGTGATGCAGAGGGAGCCGGGGAAATATTTAAGGTGAGTACACTTGATTTTGATAGTTTACCCCGTACTGAAAAAGGGGAAATTGATTATTCTCAGGACTTCTTTGCTCAGGAGACAGGTCTAACTGTAAGTGGACAACTGGAAGCAGAATTACTTGCTACAGCTTTAGGTGATGTTTATACTTTTGGGCCAACTTTTAGAGCTGAGAACTCTAACACCTCCCGTCATGCTTCAGAATTTTGGATGATTGAACCAGAAATGGCTTTTTGTAATCTGGATGAAATGATGACATTAATGGAAGATTTTATTAAAAATTTATTCAGGTTTGCTCTGGAGGAAGCAGAGGAAGAGATGGACTTCTTTAATCAGTGGATTGATGAAGGTCGCCGGGAAATGATCGAAAAAATTATTGAAGCTGATTTTGGTCGTATAACCTATACAGAGGCAATAGAGATTTTAGAGAATTGTGACCAGGATTTTGAATATCCAGTTAGCTGGGGTGTAGATTTGCAATCTGAGCACGAAAGATATTTAACAGAAAAGCATTTTAAAAAACCAATTATGGTTAGAGATTATCCAAAAGAAATTAAAGCATTTTATATGCGTCAGAATGATGACAATAAAACTGTTGCAGCTGTAGACTGTCTGGTACCTGGAGTTGGTGAGATCATCGGCGGAAGTCAGCGTGAAGAAAGATATGATAAACTAAAAAGCAGAATGGAAGAACTGGAAATGGATCTGGAAAAATATGAGTGGTTTTTAGATATAAGAAAATATGGTTCAGTACCGCATTCTGGTTTTGGACTTGGTTTTGAAAGACTGCTAATGTATCTTTCAGGAATGCAAAATATTAGAGATGTTATTTCATTCCCACGTACACCGGGTAACGCTAAATTTTAACTATAATTAATTATTTTTATAAGAGGAGAAAAGAGATGTTAATAAAGAAAAAAACATTACTGATTATTATAATTGCAGTATTTTTTGTTGCAGTTATAAATTTTTCGCTCTTTGCAGCTGAGAACATTAAAAGTGAAATTCTAATTTATTCAGCTGAACCAGAAGGAGTCATGGCAGCTGTTGCTGCTGCGCGGCAGGATAAAAAAGTTACTCTGGTGATGAAAAGAGAAAAGCCGGGAGGTTTAATGACCTATGCTGCTCTCAATTTTCTGGATTTAAATTATGATGGAAACTCAAATAATATAAATAAAGGATTATTTTCAGAGTGGCATCAAAAAGTTGGCGGATCCATTTCTTTTACTCCTCAAAAAGCTGAAAAAGCATTTATGGAAATGCTGGCAGCAGAAGAAAATATTCGAATTATTAATTCAGCTCAACTGCAGCAAGTTAAGCTAAATAATGATACAATTAAATCGTTAAGAATAAAAAAAGGAAATCTTGTTTATAATATAGAGTCTGATTTTTATATTGATGCTTCTCAGGATGGAGATCTTGCTGCAGAGGCAGGAGAAAAATTTTTCCTGGGTACAGCTGATATGAATTTAAAAAATAGCTGGATGGCTTCTACTCAGATCTTAAAGTTTTCCAATGTTAAACCTGCAAGACTAAAAGAGGCTCTTAAAAATAATAAATATCGGGCAAGTTATTTTAGAGATGATCATGCCTGGGGTTTTTCTGAATTTGGCAAAAGTTATCAGCCGCAGGCTTCAAACTTACGTCTGCGGGGTTTAAATATTGTTTTTATAAAGAATCAAGAAAGCTATGACGCTTATATCAATGCACTGCTTTTATTCAGGGTAAATCCTCTATTAGAATCATCTCTTAAACAGGCAAAAAAGAAGGCTGCAGTAGAAGCAGAATCAATACTCGTTTATCTTCAACAAAACTTAGCTGGCTTTAAAAACTCAGAACTTGCTGATTTACCGCCTGAACTTTATCGTAGAGAAAGCAGACATTTTTTAACAGAGTATCAGCTTGGTGTGGATGATTTATTTCGTCAGAAAATATTTTTTGATGCTATAACTCTGGCATCTTATCCGCTGGATTATCAGGCTGCGGATCATGATTATCCAGGTTTTGTGCTTTTTAATCCAGAATACTATTCTATTCCGTTAAGGTCTTTAATTGCTCGAAAAAATAACAATTTATTGATAGTTGGACGCAGTAGTGGTTATAGTTCTCTGGCAGCTGCCAGCAGTCGAGTTTTACCGGTTGGAATGAATACGGCAGAAGCAGCAGCTATAGCAGCTGCCGAGGCATTAAATAAAAATAAAAATCTGCTGGAGATTGCTAAAGATAAAGCAAGTTTAAATAAAATTCGGTTCAATTTAAATCTTGATTTAAGTAATTATCCTCTCGAAAAACCAATTATAAAAGAAGAGAAACTGTTATTGAGCCTGGAAAAATTACTTTCCTGGGGGATTACTATTGGTGGCTATAATAATAATTTTAAATTAAATATTATTCCTACGGAAAAAGAATTTACAGCTATAATTTTAAAAATCATGCAGAAAAAGGAAGCAGAAACTCTATACGAATGGGTTCCTGGTAGTCTTGAAACTTTAAGTAGAGATCAAAAATTGAGTACTTATAATGCACTAAAATTATTGCTGGCAGCAGAAAGTCAGCGGGTTTTAGAAATGGAACAGAAGGATTATTTTAAGAAAGCTCTAGAATTAAAATTAATACCTGAAGATTTAGAAGGTATTTTGGCTGAAAATAGAAATATGAGTCGCAGAGAAATGATTATTTTGTCAGCACATTTTTTAGATCGTTTTAGAACTCCATCGGAATTGAAATACATAAGGGGTGAATAATTTGACTAAAGCCAGCTACCATACATATTATCCCTCACCAATTGGTATCTTAAAAATTGAGTTTAATAACCAGGCATTATTAAGAGTTGAATATGATGATCATCTAAGGGAAGTAAAAAACAACTGTCAGAAAAATTTTTATGAAGATCCAGAAATTTTAAAGATTTATAATCTGATTTTTGATCAATTAAATCAATATTTTATGGGGCAGAGAAACTTTTTTGACATTCCTATTCAACTTAGCGGAAGTTATTTTGAGTTAAAAGTCTGGAAATTCATTCAGAAGATTCCTTATGGTAAAACATTTTCATATTCAGAACTGGCAGCAGCAATTGGAAATTCAGGTGGTGCAAAAGCAGTTGGTCATGCAAGTTCTCGTAATCCCATTGCAGTTATTATACCCTGCCACAGAGTGATTGCCGCTGAGGGTAAACTCAGTCATTATTCAGGTGGAGTCTGGCGTAAAGAATGGTTATTAAAACATGAAAATAATAGAAGTAAAAAATTAGAAAGGAAGATTTCTTTTGTCTAAAGAATTAAAACAAAGAACAGAAATTGATGATAAATATAAGTGGAATTTAAATGATATTTATGCTGATGATGAAACTTTTGAGACTGAACTGGAACTGGTATTAAAGAAAGTTAAAAATATTAAAGATTTAAAAGAAAATTTTACTGAAAGCGCTGATCAATTACTTTCTTCTTTAAATGAAATTATTGATATTGAAGAAAAAACAGCTCGGTTATACGCCTATGCTCACATGAAATATGATCAAAATACGCAACTGGAAAAATATCAGAACTACAAAAATAAAGCAATGATGTGTTATAATAGATTGTCTGACTCAACCTCTTTTATGGTTCCAGCTATTATTCAGCTGGGCGAGGATAGATTAAATAAGTATAAAAAAGAAAATAGTAAGCTGGAATTTTTCGATCATTTTTTTGATAATATCTTAAGACAGCAAAAACATTATCTTTCTGCTGAAGAAGAAAAAATTCTGGCTTTAGCGGGAGAAGTTACACAGAGTTCAGAAAACATATTTAGCATGTTAAATAACGCTGACCTCGAATTTCCGCTGATTAAAGATGAAAATAATCAAGAACTGCGTCTGACTCATGGTAGATATATTGACTTATTAAAAAATGAAGATAGAAGAGTTAGAAAAGATGCTTTTGAGGGAATGCATGGTGAATATCAGGATTTGGAAAATACCTTTGCAGCTGTACTTGACAGTTCAGTTAAGGGAGATATTTTTTATGCCCGTGCCAGAAAATATAACAGTGCACTGGAATCTGCTCTTGATAATGATAATATTAGTACAGAGGTTTATAATAATTTAATTGATACGGTTTCGGATAATCTCAAGCCACTGCATCAGTACATGGAACTAAAAAAAGAAATGCTAGATCTGGATGAGCTTCATATTTATGATACCTATACACCATTAATCAAGGAAGTTGACCTTAAGTTTGAATATGAACAAACAAAAGATATAATAAAAAAAGCAGTTAAACCGCTGGGAGAGGACTATATTAATAAGGTTGAAGAGGGTTTTAATTCGGGCTGGATTGATGTTTATGAAAATAAAGGTAAACGTTCCGGTGCTTATTCCAGCGGCTGTTATGGGGTTCATCCCTATATTCTGATGAACTATACTCAGGATATTAGCAATCTCTTCACTTTAATCCACGAGATGGGACATGCTATGCACAGTTACTATTCCAATAAAAATCAGCCCTATTTATATGCCGATTACAAGATTTTTGTAGCTGAAGTAGCCTCAACTCTAAATGAAAACTTACTTTTAGATTATATGCTAGAAAATGCAGAAAGCAGAGAGGAAAAACTCTATCTTTTAAATTACTTTTTAGAAGGTTTTAGAGGAACCGTTTACAGGCAGACAATGTTTGCTGAATTTGAAAAAATGATTCATGAGACTGTAGAGACGGGTGAAGGGTTAACTTCTCCGAAAATGAAAGAAATGTATAGAAAGTTAAATCAGAAATATTTTGGTAAGTCTCTTGTAATTGATGAAAAGCTGGACTATGAGTGGGCCAGGATCCCTCATTTTTACTATAACTTTTATGTTTATAAATATGCTACTGGCTATTCTGCCGCAGCTGCCCTGGCTGAAAAAATCCAGACAGAAGGTGCAGAAGCTGCAGCAGATTATTTAGAATTTTTAAAAGCTGGAGGTAGTGATTATCCTCTTAATATTTTACGAAAAGCTGGAGTTGATATGGAAAAGTCGGATGCTATAGAAAATGCAGCTGCTAAATTCAAAAAATATCTAAAACAGCTGCAGAAGTTAATATAAATTAGTTCTTTTTCAATTTATTCACTAAAGAAATTAATGATATCCTGAGCACATCTTTCTTTTTCAACATCATTGACGATTACATGGGATGATTTTTGATAGATTTTCTGATCTATTAAAAATTGTCCCATTTTTTTATTTAAATAATTTTTAATCCGTTCACTGGCTACCTGTTCATCATTGTTGGATAAGATAAGTTGGGTTGGGGTTTTTATTTTAGAAACATTTTTTCTTCCTTTTTTCATTAATTTATATAATTCAGCCAGAGCCTGAGGATAATAATTAAAACTGTAGTTATTATGATAATCAATTTCTGCTTTTGATAAATTTCTTTTATCAATTTTGAAATTATTGTCCATTTTTTTAATAAAATATTTAAGATAAGGAGCAAAAACTATATTTTTGTTGACTGTAAAAAAGGCTGGGGCAACAAGTGATAATTTATCAACTTTAAAGTTTGAGGCTACCATTGCTGCCAGCAGTCCTCCCATTGAAAGACCTGAAATATAAATTTTTTGATAATTATTTGCTAAAAAAAGATAACTATCTACAGCTTTACGCAGCCACTGTTCAGCACTGCTGTTTAAAAAATCAGATGTATTAGTTGCATGGCCGGGCAATCTGGGTATATATACAGCTAAATTAAGCTGATTATTAATTTTTTTTGCAACAAAATCCCAGTTGCTGCTTTTGCCTCCAAAACCATGGATTAACAGTACTGCTGTATTTATTCTATTATCATTAAAACCATATTTAATCTCTCTTCCAAGAGGATTAACCTTTGTTAAGCTATCTATTTCATTTAATTGCAATTTAAACCCTCCATTTTTTCTCTTTCTTTAATCTTATTATATCATTTATTAAAATTCAAAAGAATATTATTTTAAATTCATAAATAAAAGTGATAGAATGATATTTAGAAAATAAATTTAAACTGCAGGAGGTGAAAGGTTTAATAGTTTAAACTATTAAACTAAAATATGAATGATAAAATTAAAGAACGAGCAAATTTTTTAAGAGATAACATGATTCTAAGCACTCAGGAACTGGTTAGGATCCCCAGTGTTGAGGCAGCTGCTGAAGCTGATTATCCTTATGGTAAAGAAGTCTATAAAGCACTGGCTAAAGCGTTAGAAATCTCTGAGAAATTAGGTTTTAAAACAAAGAATATAGATAATCAGGCAGCTCATGTAGAAATGGGAGAGGGAAAGGAAGTGCTTGGCCTGCTCTGCCATCTGGATGTGGTACCTGAGGGTAGTGATTGGACATATCCTCCTTATGCTGCTGAAATTCATGATAATAAGATATATGGTAGGGGAACTATAGATGACAAAGGGCCTGCTGTTGCTGCTCTTTATGGAATGAAGATTGTGCAGGAACTTGGAGTTGAGTTGAATAAGAAAGTGCGATTAATTCTCGGTACTAATGAAGAGTCGGGCATGGCTTCTCTTGATTATTATCTGAAAAAAGAACAAATGCCTGATCTGGCCTTCAGTCCTGATGCAACCTTCCCCGCCATCCATGCAGAAAAAGGGATTTTAGATCTTAAATTTTCAGCCAGCCTAAAAGTTGAAAATCAGAAAGGCCTTCAGCTTCAAAAAATCAGGGGAGGAAATGCGACTAATATGGTTCCTGATTATGCAGAAGCAGTGATTTCAGGAATCAAAAAAGAAAAATTGCTGGAATTGCTATCTGATCTTGAATATGATAAAAATCAGTTAAAATTAGAGTCAGAAAATGAAAATTTAAAACTAAGCTATCATGGCATTTCAGCCCATGGGAGTATGCCGGAAGATGGTAAAAATGCTATTTCGTATTTAATTTCTGTACTGGCTGAGCTTCCATTTGTAAATTCAGGAGTAAAAGATTTTTTGGATTTTTATAAGAATAAAATTGGTCTTGAATACGATGGTGCTTCAATTGGTTGTAAGGATCAGGATGATGTACCAACTGCTTTAACTTTTAATACAGGTATTATTAAAGGAGATCAGTCGAAGATAGAATTTATTGTTAATATTCGCTATCCTGTTAAATCCAGTGCTGAAAAAGTAGTGGCTGACATTAAAGAAAATCTTAATCGACTTATTGAAGTGGAATTGTTGAGCGATGCCGAACCATTATATGTTGCAAAAGATGATCCATTTATCAAAAAGCTGCTTTCAGCCTATCGAGAATTTACTGGTGATGACAGTGATCCAATAGCTATTGGCGGTGGAACCTATGCTCGTAAAGTTAAAAAGGGGGTAGCATTTGGACCTCTCTTTCCAGGACAGCCTGAACTGGCACATCAAAAAGATGAAAATATTAGAATTGATGATCTGGTTAAAAGTGCTGCTATTTATGCCAAAGCAATTATTGATATAGCCGGGGTGAACGAAAATGAATAGACAGGCAGAAGAACTGATAAAATTTATTGATAATTCCCCAACTGCTTTTCATGCAGCAGCAGAATTGAAAAAACAATTAAAAAAGGCGGGTTTTAAGGAACTAAACGCCGCTCATAAATGGGATTTAAAAAAAGGAGAAAAATATTTTGTTAGCCGTAACGATTCTGCTCTAATAGCTTTCGTTACTGGCAAAGATTTTTTGAATCAGGGTCTGAGAATTATTTCTTCCCATACTGACAGCCCGGGATTAAAAGTGAAACCAGACCCAGTAATTAACAGTGATGGACAGTATGTATTAAATACTGAAATTTACGGGGGGCCAATTTTAAACACCTGGTATGATAGGGATTTATCACTGGCCGGTAAAATTGTACTCAAATCTGAAAATTCATTTGAGTTAAAAGAACGACTAATTGATTTAAATAAAAATTTGGCTGTGATACCCAATCTGCCAATTCATCTTAACAAAGATGTTAATCAAAAAGGGGAAATTGATCAGAAAAAAGGTCTGCGCGCCTTACTCACTCAGGATTTAGAAAAAAATAATGTTAAATCAAATTCTAAAACTGATTTAACAATTAAGGATTTAATTGCCCAGGTAAGTGACTTTAGTGCAGCTGAAATTTTGGAAACAGAATTATATCTTTATCCGACTCAAAAAGCTCATTTTTTGGGACCAAACCAGGAATACATCGCAGCTGGCCGCCAGGATAATCTGGCTATGGTTCATGCTTCCTTAAAGGCTCTCCTGATGTCTAAGGTAGAGGACTGGACTCAAATGGCTATTTTTTATGATAATGAAGAAATCGGGAGCCATACTCCTCAGGGAGCTGACTCTCCTTTTGCTGGAGATTTAATTGAAAGAATAATTTACAATCTGGGAGCAGACAGAGAAGATTATTACAGAATTATAGAAAAATCATTTCTGATTTCTGCTGATATGGCCCATGCAGTACACCCAAACTTTAGTGAAGAATATGATCAAAACAACAGACCCTTATTAAATCAAGGTCCTGTTATTAAATATAATGCTAATTTAAAATATACCACTAATGCAGGTACAGCCGGGGTGCTGATTGATTTAATGCAAAAAAATAATATCTCCTATCAAATTTACAGTAATCGTACTGACAAACGCGGCGGCTCAACAATTGGGCCCATTGCAGCAACACAGCTGGGAATTAAAAGTATCGATCTGGGTAATCCTCTGCTGGCAATGCATTCCAGTCGAGAATTGGGTGGTAGTTCTGATCAAAAAGAAATGATTAAGTTGATGAATTTATTTTTTCAGCAAAAGTAGCTAGGAGGAATCACTGTGACAAACTTTAGTTTTTCAAAATTAGAAGATAGAGAAAATACAATGTCGGCTAAATGGGATAAAAAAAGCGATATTTTTGGCAACGAAAATATTTTACCGATGTGGGTTGCTGATTCTGACTGGCAGACAGCTCCTTCAGTTAAAAAAGCTCTCCAAAAGAGGGCGGAAGCCGGAATTTTTGGCTATAGTTTTGCTGATCAAAGTATTTATGAGGCAGTAGAGAACTGGCTTAAGAGGAGATTTGACCTTGAAATTGAGAGAGATTGGTTATTGTTTGATACAGGTGTTGTTCCAGCAATAAATTTTACTCTGAAGGCGATTACTAGAGAGAATGATGCTGTAATTATTCAACCCCCTGTTTATCGACCCTTTTTTGGCGCAGTTAAAAATAATAACTGTCATCTTATTAAAAATCAATTATTAAAAGAAGATAATCACTATCGAATGGATTTAAATAGTTTAAAAAGAGATATAGAAAGAGCAGAGGATAAGGGTCAGAAAGTAAGAGCAATGATTCTCTGCAGCCCCCATAATCCTGTTGGTCGGGTCTGGCAGCAGGAGGAGTTGGTGGAGCTTCTTCGTCTGCTTAAAAATAAGGGCATCTATCTTTTAAGTGATGAAATCCATTCTGACCTCATCTATCCAGAATATCAGCATACGCCAGTACTTAAATTACTTTTGAAGCAGGAAGAATTTAATGATTATCGACAAAAGGTAGTAAGTTTTATGGCTGCCAGTAAGACTTTTAATATTGCAGGTTTACATACTTCCTATACAATTATTGAATCAGAAAAAATACGCAGGCAATATCAAAAAACAAAAGATGGCTTTGGAACTGGAAATAGCCCTTTTGGTCTGCTTGCACTAAGGGCAGCCTATAATGAAGGAGAAGATTGGTTAGAGGCACAGATGAAGTATTTAGCAGCAAACTATAATTTTTTAAATGAATTTCTTAAAAATGATTTACCAGAGATAAAAGCAGTTGCCTCCGAAGGAACTTATTTAGTCTGGTTGGACTGCAGTGGGCTTGGTTTTAAAACTGATGAAAAATTAATTGAATTTATGAACAAAAAAGCAGAGGTTGGTCTTAATCCGGGGCGTTGGTTTGGAGATGCGGGCTCAATGCATATGCGGCTGAATCTTGCCTGTCCCCGTCAGAGACTTAAAGATGGGTTAGAGAGAATCAAAGCTGCTGTAGAATCTTATTTATAAAATGAAATAAAAGAAAGGAAGTTTTTATTTGACAGATGTAATAATAATTGGAGGTGGTCCAGCAGGGATGATGGCTGCTCTGCAGGCTGCCAGTAATAAGAATAAAGTTACTTTAATCGAAAAGAATAAAAATCTTGGCAAAAAATTATTGATTACGGGTAAAGGACGCTGTAACCTGACAAACTATTCGGATTTAAATCAGCATATAAAAAATATTATAGATAATCCTCAGTTTATGTACAGCTCTCTGGCCGAATTTGACGCTTACAGACTTTATTATTTTTTTGAAGGACTGGGTCTGCCGCTCAAAATAGAAAGAGGGGACAGAGTTTTCCCGGAATCCAATCGCTCACAGGATGTACTAAAAGTTTTACAGAAAGAATTATTTAAAGCAAATGTTGGGATAATACAGGATCAGGTTGAAGAAATAATTATTAATGATCAAAAAGCTCAGGGAGTAAAATTAAAATATCAGGGCCAGCTTAAAGCTGAAAAAGTAGTTCTGGCGGCCGGAGGCAGTTCTTATCCACAGACAGGTTCTGATGGTAGTGGATTTCAACTGGCCAGAACCGCAGGGCATCAAATTATCACTCCCAGACCCGGGCTATGTGGTTTAACAACCAGAGAAGACTGGATATATGAGGCAGAAGGTTTAAAATTAAAATACGTAAATCTTAAATTATTGAAAGATGGAAAAGAAATTTTCAGTCAATTTGGAGATGTAGAAATTAGAAGTAATTATTTAGATGGACCAACTATAATTTCTGCTTCAATGTATATTGACGATGATTCCGAAAATTATCAGCTAGAAATTGATTTAAAACCAGCACTTGATTATCAAAAATTGGATCAGAGACTTTTAAGAGATTTTGACAGATATTCTAACAAGTTTTTTGGTAATAGTCTGGGCGATCTTCTGCCGCAGAAGCTAATTCCTGTAATCTTAGGTCGTTCTTCTATTGAATATAAAAAAACAGTAAACCAGATTACTGCAGCGGAAAGGGAAGAGCTGATACACTTGTTAAAGAATCTAAAATTAAATATTAAAGCAAAAAAAGGATTCAAAAGGGCAATAGTTACGAGAGGTGGAATCAGTACCGAAGAAATTGATCCGGGAACAATGGAATCCAGGTTGATTAAAAATTTATATTTTGCAGGAGAGGTAATAGATCTTGCCGCAATGACCGGGGGTTATAATCTACAAATAGCCTTTTCAACAGCCTATAAAGCAGGAAATAATTTGAGTTAGATAAAAAATAACCGCAGCCAAGTGACTGCGGTTCTAATTTGAAAATTAAATTGTGAATCTTTGATATAGTAAATTACTCAGCGTCTTCTTCGTTACCCTGAAGTTTTTGAGTTATTACCTGATTAACAGAGTTCATTAACTGATTAAAATGGTTCTGTGCTTCATAGAATTCAGAGATTTTATCATTTTGCTTCATCTTTTGTTCCATCATCTGTAATTCCTGCTTTTGTTCATCACTAACCTGCTTACCATTCTGCTGCATCATTTGTACCTGCTGATATTTAGCATTTAAGTTATCAAGCATTGATTTTGCGTCTTCATCTTCTACCATGATTTCTTCTTTTTCTTTTAATTCCTGAAATTCCTGTGAGTCAACAATTGCTTCTGCAAGATCTTCCGCATGTTCCATTACTGTTGCCATTAATATTCACCTCAAATTAAATATTTAAATTTTTTCGTTTTCTAACAACCATATTTATGTTAACATCCACTACAACTTATGTCAAATAAGAATAGCATTAGGGGGAATTAATTATGTCAAATGAGTTAAAAATTGAAGTTTATTCTAAAGATTGGTGTCCATACTGTAAAAAGGCAAAAGCTTTTTTAAAAAGTAAGGGCCTTAGTTTTACTGAAATTGATATTAATGAAAAGGATAATTATGAGGTAATGCAGAAGCGAACTGGAGGAAAAACTGTACCTCAGATAATAATTAATGATCAGAGTCTTGGGGGCTATGATGATCTAATTGAGTTAGAAAACAAAGGTGAATTTAATCAATTGATCGGTAGAGAATCAAAAGACCTTTCAACCAAAGAATGGGAACTTATAATTCTGGGAGCCGGGCCAGCTGCTTTAAATGCAGCTCTTTATGCAGCGCGTAAAGGTATCGATCTTCTCTTATTGACTAAGGATATAGGAGGACAGGTAATTACTACTAATGAAATTGATAATTATTTAGGGAAAGCAGAAACTACAGGTGCAGAGCTGATCTATGATTTTTGGGACCATATTGCTAAATACGAAGTAGAGACTGTAATTGGAGAAGAAGCCGTAGAAGTTGTGGCTGGAAAACAGGGGAAAGTTATTAAAACAGATAATGGAAAAGAATATTCAACTAAAGCTGTATTAGTTGCAACCGGTGCTCAAAAAAGACACTTGGGTATGAAACAGGAATATGTATTAACAGGTAAAGGGGTTCATTACTGTGCCAGCTGTGATGCTTTTCTTTATAAAGGCCAACCGGTTGCTGTAGTAGGTGGAGGAAACTCAGGCCTGGAGGCCGCTTTAGATCTGGCTAAAATTGGTTGCAAAGTTGATCTGATTGAGCTGCAGGATAAACTAATGGGAGATGAATACCTGCAGGAAAGAGTAAATAATAATCAGGATATAACTGTTCATACTTCAACAACAGTAGATCAAATTATTGGTGATAATAAACTGGAAACAGTGATAATTAAAAATGTTATTGATGATTCAACAGAAGAACTGGATATCAATGGTTTATTTATAGAAATTGGACTGGTTGCCAATAGCGCTTTTGTTAGTGACCTTTTAGAAACAAATAAGCAAAAAGAAATTATTATTAACGAGAGAAACGAAACAGGTGTTGAAGGTATCTGGGCTGCAGGTGATGTAACAGATATTATTGATAAGCAGATTATTATTTCAGCTGCGGAAGGTGCTAAAGCGGCCCTGAGAATTAATCATTATTTAAATTAAATTATTAAAGATCAATTAAATAATTAAACTGACTATTAAGGGTCATTTCTGTAATCTGGAGATGACCCTTTTTTTATCAAAGAAATTTGCCAGATATTATAATACTATGTATAATATAAACAAATGGAGGTGGATAAGATGGCTGCAGAAGAAATTCAAAAGCACATATTTATTTCAGGTAGAGTTCAAGGAGTCGGATTTAGAGCCTTTACTCGTAAACAGGCAGCTGTTTTGGACATAAAGGGATGGGTAAAAAACCTTAGAGATGGCAGAGTAGAAGTTAAAATTAAAGGCAAAAAGAATAAAGTAGAGAAAATGATTAATAAATTAAAAGAGGGACCTTCATTTGCTCGTGTTGATAACTTTGAAGTTAAAACAGAAAAAGCTGACGATTTTAATGAATTTGAAATACGGTTTTAATTATTTTAATAAATGAAAAAGGTTAAATTTTAAGCTGGAATAGAAAAAGAGGTGATTAAATTGGCTAAAGCTTTACTGGCTATTGATCTTCAGAACGATTTTTATGAAAATGGGGCTCTGGCTGTTCCCCAGGCTTCAGAAATCAATGCTAAAGTCAATGAACTTTTAGAATCCGACAAATACAAACTAATAGTTGCCTCTCAAGACTGGCATCCTGCTTCTCATCTTAGTTTTGCTTCGAATCATAATCAGGAGCCATTTACCCCTTATAGTGATGATCAGGGGCTGGGCCCTGTTTTATGGCCTGATCACTGTATTCAGCAGTCAGAAGGAGCAAGATTTAATTCTGAGATTAAAACTGTTCAATTTGACTATATAATGCGCAAGGGAAAAGATAGAGAGGTAGATAGTTATTCGGCTTTTCAGGATAATGATGGTTCAGATCTGGGGCTGGCCGGGCTCTTAAAGTCACTTGCAGTTGACGAAGTTGATATTGTAGGTTTAGCATTTGACTATTGCGTTAAATATACTGCTCAGGATAGTATTAAAAATGGTTTCAAAACAAATATTATTCTGGCCGGTACTAGAGCGGTAAATCCGGATAAAGTTGAGAAATTAAAAGCAGAATTAAAGGCTGCTGGAATAAATTTAAAATAATAAAAATTAAAGCAATATCGAAATTATTTTTAAAAGCAGCAAAGATTAAAATAAGAACAAATATATCTTTAAAAAGGAGAGAATTTATTTGGATAAAATAGAACTTATGGCGACCAGTACTTTTGGCATGGAAGCCCTGGTCAAAAAAGAAATAAATGATTTAGGTTATAAAATTAAGGAAGTTAAAAATGGCAGAATTACCTTTGAGGGAGATCTGCAGGCAATTGCCAGAGCAAATCTATGGCTGCGAACAGCCGAAAGAGTACTGTTGAAAATTGGAGATTTTAAGGCACGTGATTTTGATCAACTCTATGAGGGAGTTAGAAGTCTAAACTGGCCCCAGTGGCTGCCCGAAAATGCAGAATTCCCTGTTAGTGCCAAGTCCATTGATTCCAAGCTGAGCAGTGTTCCTACCTGTCAGTCAGTTACAAAGAAAGCTGTAGTTGACAGAATGAAAGCAGAATATCAAAGAGATTGGTTTGATGAAGATGGCCCACTTTATCCTATTGAGCTGGCCCTTTACAAGGATCGAGCAATCTTAACAATTGATACTTCCGGTACCGGTCTCCACAAGAGAGGATACAGAGAACTTTCAGTTAAGGCTCCAATTCAGGAAACAATTGCAGCCGGGATGGTTTATTTAAGCCGCTGGGATAAGGATAGAATTCTAATCGATCCTTTCTGTGGTTCAGGAACAATTTTAATTGAAGCCGCTATGATGGCCAAAAATCAGGCTCCTGGTTTGAAAAGAAAATTCAACTCAGAAAAATGGCCGATTTTTAATGATTTCGAATGGCCCCGGGCCAGAGTTGAAGCCAAAAAAGCTAAAAAGATTAATGTTGAGCCGCGGCTGATTATGGGTTATGATCAGGATTCGGAGGCGATCAGCATTGCCCGCTATCATGCCAAACAGGCAGGGGTAGAAGATATAATTCATTTTCAGGAACAGAAGTTTAAGGATTTTTCAACCAATCGTAAATATGGTTATATAATAACCAACCCTCCCTATGGTGAAAGAATGGGAGAAAAAGAAGAGGTAGAAGAATTATACAGGGAAATGGGAGAGAAGTTCAGAAAATTAGAGACCTGGTCCTATTATATTATTACCTCTCATTCTAAATTTGAAGAACTATTTGGTAAAGAAGCCAGTAAGAGAAGAAAACTTTACAATGGTGGGGTAGAGACTCAGTACTATCAGTATTATGGTCCCTGGCCGCCAAAGAATTGAGGGAGTTAAATGACTAAATTAAGAAAATATTTTCCTCATCTTGCCGGTCTGGTCTTTAGTTCAATATTTGGCTTTTCATTTTTATTTACCAAGGAGGGACTGGAGCTAATGTCTCCATTCCACTTACTTGGTTTTCGTTTTGCAATTGCTTTTATTTCCTTGAGTATTTTAAGAATTACTGGTATAATAAATATCAATTTGAAGGGTAAAAACTTAAAAAAGCTAATTCTTTTAGCTTTTTTTCAGCCCGGAATTTATTTCATCTGCGAAACTACCGGGATGTTATATACCACCTCTTCTGAAGCCGGAATGATGATTGCTTTAATACCCGTAGCAGTTACAATACTTGCGGCACTAATTTTAAATGAAAAACCCACTTTTA
The DNA here is from genome assembly GCF_003337665.1 of Halanaerobium sp. ST460_2HS_T2. Classification (NCBI taxonomy): domain Bacteria; kingdom Bacillati; phylum Bacillota; class Clostridia; order Halanaerobiales; family Halanaerobiaceae; genus Halanaerobium; species Halanaerobium sp. ST460_2HS_T2. Next base: position 43,355 of record NZ_QPJF01000016.1, on the reverse strand, counting down.
TTCAGAGTATCTTTGTAGGTTTATCTGTTGGGGGAGCTTTTTTTATTATTTTTAATCGGGGAGCAGCTCCGATTGCTTCTAATTACTTTGGTTTACTTTTGTTGGGAGGAGCAGTTATTGCAGCGGGATTTTATAATATTATATCCAGACAGCTTTCTCTGGAGTTTAGACCGGTAGAAATTACATATGTAATGATGGGTTTTGGAGCTTTAATTTTTAACATAATTGCGATTTATAGAAAGAATTTTGAACTGAGTAATTATTTTGATCTTTTGCTGGAAAAAGATGTTTTAATATCTGTGATTTATCTGGGTGTTTTTTCGTCAGTAGTGGCTTTTTTTATGATGAATTACACTCTTTCTAAAATCACAGCAGCAGAATCAGCTGTTTTTGCCAATCTGACCACCGTGGTTTCTATAATTGCCGGGGTCGTGTTTAGAAATGAGCCGTTTTTTAAATTCCAGGTAGTGGGAGCAGTTTTAATCATAATTGGTGTCTGGGGGACAAATTACTTTGGACGCCCCGTAGTAGAGAAAGGAGAAGAAATTTATGAAAAAGTATAATGTAGCAGTAGTAGGAGCAACAGGTTTAGTAGGTAGAGAAATGCTTAAGACTCTAAGTCAGAGGGATTTTCCAATTGATCAGCTTAAGGTAATTGCCTCTGAGCGTTCTGAAGGTAAAAAAATTCAATTTGAAGATAGAGAATTAACCGTAGAATCTGTCAGGGAAGGTACTTTTGAGAGCATAGATATCGCGCTCTTTTCTGCCGGTAGTGGAGTCTCAAAAGAAGTGGCACCTCAGGTAAAAAGTGCTGGCGGGATTGTTATCGATAATAGTAATGCTTTTAGAATGGATCCGGATGCTCCTTTAGTTGTGCCGGAAGTTAATGGAGAAGATTTAAGAGAACATCAGCAGATTATTGCCAATCCAAACTGTTCGACTATTCAGATGGTAATGCTTTTAAAACCACTTGCCGAAAAATTTGGTCTAAAAAGATTGGTCATAAATACCTATCAGGCAGTTTCCGGGGCTGGCAAAAAAGCAGTTGATGAGTTAATAGAGCAGACTAAGGCCTATTTAAATAAAGAAGAAATCAAAAAAGAAAATTTTAATCATCAGATTGCCTTTAATGCAATTCCACAGATTGATGTCTTTTTAGATAATGATTATACAAAAGAAGAAATGAAAATGGTAAATGAGACTCATAAAATTTTACACGATCCTGATTTACCGGTAACAGCAACCTGTGTTAGGATACCTGTAATTTTTGGGCACGGAGAATCTTTAAATATTGAACTGCAGAATGATTTTAAAATTGAAGCGGTCAAGGAATTGTTCAGTCAGACTAAAAATGTAGAAGTAATTGATAATCCTGCAGCAGAAGAATACCCCCTCCAGATTGACACTGAAAATAATGATAATGTTTTAGTAGGCAGAATCAGAAGAGACAATTCGGTGGAAAATGGAATCAATCTCTGGCTGACAGCAAATAACCTGCGTAAAGGTGCGGCTTTAAATGCTGTTCAGATTGCAGAATATTTAGTGGAGAATAACTTAGTTTAGAACTAAAAAGATTTTCTTAAAATTATAAAAGCTTAATTCTGCTTGTTTTTTATTTGGTTTATATGTATAATAGTATTAACGCTTTGGACGGGTTTCTATTATATTTTCAATTACAGGCAGAATTAAGTATTTTTTTTGTGTAAATTTATTTGAATGGAATTATTAAAAAATAAATATGTAGTTAAGGAAGAATGTTTAGATTGTTTGGAATAAGTTTTTAGATTTGTTTTAAAATACTATGGAGGTGTTTTGTTTTTTAAATGAGTGATAACAATAAAATAAAGAATGTTTCAATGACCAACTTAGGTGGAGTCGGAGAAATTGGAAAGAATATGTGGGTTCTGGAAATTGACGATGAAATGTTGATAATTGATTCGGGTGTTAAATTTCCAGAAAATGACTTGCTTGGAATAGACCTGGTGATTCCTGATTATGATTATGTGATTAAGAATAAAGATAAGATTAACGGGATTGTTTTAACACATGGTCATTTAGATCATATAGGAGGGCTGCCCTATTTATTAAAGGAAATTAATGTTCCTATTTATGGAACCAAACTGACCCTTGGTCTTTTAGAAGGCAACTTAAAGGAGCATCGACTCTTAAAAGATACAAGATTAAAGGTAGTTCATCCTGGTAAGCAGTATCAGGTTGGTAATTTTGGAGTTGAATTTGTAAGAGTAAATCACAGTATCGCTGATACTTGTGCTCTTGCTATTGAAACTCCGCTGGGTTCAATTGTTTACGCCAGTGATTTTAAATTTGATCAGACTCCTATTGATGGAGAGGTTGCAGATTTTCACAGGCTGGCAGAACTTGGAGATAGTAAAGAAGGTGTTCTGGCCCTGTTTTCTGATAGTACAAATGTTGAGAGAGAAGGATATACATTATCAGAAAAAGTGGTGGGCGAAACTGTTGATGAAATACTCAGGGGAGCAAGAGAGAGAGTAATTATTGCGACTTTTGCTTCTAATATTCATCGGGTTCAGCAGGTTGTAGATGCAGCCTTTAAATATAATCGAAAAATTGCCTTTTCCGGCCGCAGCATGCTTAATAATGTTGATATAGCTCGCAGACTTGGTTATTTGCAGATACCAGAGGACATGATAGTTGATATTAGAGATATAGAAGATCTGCCTGATAGTAAAGTAACTTTATTAACAACCGGAAGTCAGGGTGAGCCTTATGCTGCTCTAACCAGAATGTCTCGCGGAGACCATTACCATATCAACATTAAAGAAGGAGATACAGTTATGATTTCTGCTTCTGCAATTCCAGGTAATGAAAAATTTGTTGGTCAAACTATCAACAAATTATATCGTCGAGGAGCTAATGTTATTTATGAAGATGTTTCTGGTGTTCATGTTTCCGGTCATGCCAGTCAGGAAGAATTGAAATTAATGCTTAATCTGGTTAAGCCGAAATATTTTGTGCCTGTACACGGTGAATACAGACATCTTTACAAACATGCTGATCTGGCAGAAAAAGTTGGTATACCACGGGATAATATTTATATTTCCGACGTTGGTGATAAGATTAAATTCACTGAAGAAAAGGTCGAAAAAGACTATAATGTTCAGTCCGGGGATGTTTTAATCGATGGTCTGGGCATTGGTGATGTTGGTAATATAGTGTTAAGAGATAGAAAATTATTATCAGAAGATGGGATAATAATTGTTGTTGTAACAATTGATAAAAATGGTAATATTCTGGTTGGTCCAGATATTATCACCAGGGGTTTTGTTTATATCAGAGAATCTGAGGAACTTATTGAAGCAGCGACAAAAAGAGTTGAGGATGCACTTAAAGACTGTGAAAATAATAATGTAACAGAGTGGTCAGTGCTTAAAAATACTATCCGCAATTCACTTAATAATTATATTTACCAGAAGATAAAAAGAAATCCGATGATTTTACCTGTGATTATGGAAGTATAGAAACTGAGCTTAAATTAACCAGCTGTGTAAAAGCAGCTGGTTTTAAATTTGAACATATGTTTCTAAGTGTGATATAATGCATATTGTAGAAAGGGAGGAATTAAAATTGAATAGTTTACAGGCAATTTTTCTTGGTTTAATTCAGGGTTTAACAGAATTTATTCCGGTTAGCAGTTCCGGTCATTTAGTAATTGCTCAACATTTTTTTAAGATAAAGGAAGATCAAATTTTATTTAATGTTATTTTACATATCGGGACTTTGATTCCAATTTTTATTATTTTCTGGCAGGATATTAAAGATATGATTTTATTAAAGCAGGAAAAAAGGAAAGAAACATTTTATATATTACTGGCGATCATACCAACGGGAATTATTGGAGTTTTATTTGAAGATTTTTTTGAGAATCTTTTTTCAAATGCTTATTTAACAGCTTTAATGTTAATTGTAACAGGCCTTATTTTATATATTACTGAAAAAATTGATGGAGGAGAAAAGGAAGTAGCGGAATTAAAATTCTGGCAACCAATAATAGTCGGTTTGGCTCAGGGAGGGGCAATAATACCGGGGATTTCACGTTCTGGTACTACAATTGCAGCTTCTTTATTTCAGAATCTGAATAGAAAAGCAGCAGCTCGATTTTCATTTTTAATGTCAATACCGGTTATTGGTGGAGCTGGTTTTCTGCAATTTTTAAAAGTAGTAGATAGCGGAAGTTTTGATTTAGAGCTAAAAGTTGTTTTGCTCGGTTTTTTTTCAGCAGTAATTTCAGGTTATCTGGCAATTAAAATTTTGTTAAAAGTGCTGGCAGAAAAAAAATTAAACTATTTTAGTTATTACTGCTGGTCTGTAGCTGCTGCAGTTATTATAATTAATTTAATCAGCTAATTAAATTATAAATATAGAAAATCTTGTTATTTTGATTTTTTTAATTAATATTAGAGTTTTAAATATTTAATTTTTAATAAATTAACAATTCAGGAGGGGCAGAGATGAGTGAGCAAAAAACTGATTCTAGAATTGAAAAAAGAAAAAATGAGATTCTGGGTCTCTTTTTAATTACCTTTGCTGCAATTAGCTATTTTGCTATTTTTAGTCATTCAGCAGGTCTGCTGGGTAATTATATTAGCCGAGCTTATTATTTTTTGGTGGGAAGCGGCAGCTATATTCTGCCTCTTTTATTTATCTACTGGGGTATCCAGCTTATTCGGTCAAAAAAAATAAAGTTTTCAGGCAGATTTTTAGGGCTTCTTGTTTCATTTATTGCGATTATATCTATTATTAATTTAAATGAAGGTGGAGGATTTTTTCTTAATACACCTCAAAATGCAGCAGGCGGAATCATTGGAAGCACTATTAGCTATTTTTTGACAGAATTATTCGCTGTAAATGGAGCCTATATTATTCTATCGGTTATATTATTAATTGGAATTCTTTTATTATTTGATCTATTTTTACATAATATTTTTCAAAAAACCAAAGCGCAATTTTTAGCTTTTAAAAGTTTATTATTAAGTTTAAATGATAAAATTAAAGATTTTTTTGCCAATCTTTCGTTAGCTAGATTTAATATTTTTGCTAAAATAAAGAAAATGACTGCTGCAAGAAAGCAAAAAAAGCAGGCTGAAAAGAAAAAAAGAGAAGAGCAAAATAGCATTGTTCGAGCAGATAAAGGTAAAAAAGATAAGGAAAAAGCAGAAATAGCCGAAAATACTAGCCTTAATCCAAATCTGGCTGAGAATAAAACTAAGCAAAAAACGAATAAAAAGCAAAATATTGATAACAAAAAGCAGGGAGAGGAAAAATCTAATTCTGTTGAATCAAATACGGAAATTACTGAAGATTTTGATATCACTAGAGATCAGTCAAAAAATGTTAAAGATCAGGGTGAAAAACATGGTGATTATACTCTGCCCGGGATTTCTCTTCTAAATGATTCCGGGAAAAAGAAAGTTAAACTTGCAAATAAAAGTGAACTGCTGGAAGAAACACTAAGCAGTTTTGGAGTTGAAGCAAAAGTAATAAATGTTAACCACGGACCAACAATTACACGTTATGAGATTCAACCAGCCACCGGAGTAAAGGTCAGCAAAATTGTTAATCTTTCTGACGATATAGCTCTCGCCCTGGCAGCCAGAGATGTAAGGATAGAAGCGCCGATACCAGGTAAGGCTGCAGTGGGAATTGAGGTTCCTCATGGTAATGATATTACAGTTTCATTTAGAGATGTTATTGTATCAGAAGAATTTCAAAAAGCTGAAGATAAACTTACCCTTGCTCTGGGAAAAGGAATTGATGGTGATACTGCAGTCTTTAATCTGGCTAAAATGCCTCATCTCTTAGTTGCCGGTGCGACTGGTTCAGGTAAGAGTGTCTGTATTAATACCTTAATTAGCAGTATTCTTTATCGTGCCACTCCAGAAGAGGTTAAATTATTACTTGTAGATCCGAAAAAAGTAGAACTAAATATTTATCAGGGTTTACCTCATCTAATAACTCCTGTGGTTACAGATCCCAAAAAAGCAGCCAATGTATTAAAGCTTGTTGTAGAAGAGATGGAAAATCGCTATGATTTATTCTCTGAAACCGGAAGCAGAGGAATTGAATCTTATAATAAACAGGTTGATGATCCCGAGGATAAATTGCCATATATTGTAGTGATAATTGACGAATTGTCTGATTTGATGATGGTAGCTGCTAATGAAGTTGAAGATAATATTTGTCGGCTGGCTCAAATGTCAAGAGCAGCAGGTATTCATTTAATAATAGCTACTCAGCGACCATCAGTCGATGTAATTACTGGTTTGATTAAGGCAAATATTCCAAGTCGGATTTCTTTTGCTGTTTCATCTGCTACTGATTCTCGTACAATTTTAGATATGGGAGGAGCAGAAAAATTACTGGGTAAAGGAGATATGCTTTTTGCTCCGGTTGGTATGCAAAAGCCTCAGCGAATTCAAGGTTCCTTTTTAACTGATCAGGAGATTTCTGAAATAACATCTTTTGTTAAAGAACAGGCGACAGCCGAATATAAAATAGAAAAAGATGATATTAAGGAAGTGGAATTATCAATTGATGATGAGCAGGACGAATTATACGAAGAAGCAGTAAAGCTAGTTGTCAAGTATAGAGCCTCTATTTCTATGCTGCAGAGAAGATTACATATTGGCCATTCTCGGGCAGCAAGGTTGATCGATACTATGGAAGAAGATGGCATTGTAGGTCCCTATGCTGGCAGTAAACCTCGCGAAGTTCTGGTAGAAGAAGAAGATCTGGAAGCAATTTTGAATGGTGAATATGAGGATGAGCAAAATAAAAATAATGATCAAAAGAGTTAAAATCTTGACAAAAAAATTGAATTGTGATACTATTTAGGTAGTTGTCAGACAGGTAAGACGTCTGAAGAAAGGAGGGGTGGACTGGGAATTTGGATATACTAAAACATGATAAGAGACCACTTTATTTAAAGATTAAGGAGCACATTGAAAACTTAATTGATCAGGAGATTTATGAGGCAGGAGACAAACTTCCTTCTGAGACAGCTTTTGCAAGAGAATTAGATGTCAGCAGAGCCAGCCTGAGAGAAGCGCTGCGAGTCTTAGAAAAAGAGGGTAAGATTATTAAAAGTCAGGGGGTAGGAACCTTTGTTTCAAAACCAATTCCCCGTTTTAAAAGAGGAATTGAAGAGCTATTTAGTGTAACTGATACAATTAAAAATGAAGGCTTTACCCCGGGAACAAGAGGTTTGGAAATTAAAAAGACAAAAGTTGACAAACATCTTGCTCTAAAGATGAATATTAACGAGGATGATCAAATATTAAAATTACAGAGAATAAGAACTGCAGATGAAAAACCTGTTGTTTTCTGTATTGATTTTTTAAATACAAATCTTTTTCCAATTAATATTGATGATGATTTTAGTCACTCTTTATTTGATCTACTGGAAAATAAATATGACTTAAAAATTAAATATGCTGTGGCAGAAATTATACCAGTTACTGCCAAAGGAAAATTAATGGAAAAATTAAATGTAAAAAAACACAGTCCAATATTACTTTTAGAACAGATGCATTATGATGAACAGGAGAGATTATTTCTATATTCAAAAAATTATTTTAGAAGTGATCAATTCCAGTTTAAAGTCTTAAGAAGTAGGTAATTTATTAATTATTTTTAATATAGTTAATTTTGGAACAATTAACTAAAATTGAAGTGTTTTATGTTGCAAATATAATATAAAAATGTTATATTATAATTGCAATTCACAAATTTTGGTACCATTAAAAAAATATATGAGGGGGTCATTATTTTGAAAAAAGTTTTAAGTTTAGCTATTGTTTTTGCCTTTGTTATGATGGTGGTATTTGCCGCAGTTCCAGCAGCTGCTCAGGACACTAGAGTAGGTATTGTTTTATCTACTGGTGGTCTTGGAGATCTATCATTTAATGATGCAGCATACCGCGGTCTGCAGAGAGCAGAAGATGAACTGGGTATTTCATTTGATTATATTGAACCTGCTGATCCTTCTGAAGATCAGACAGCCTTACGCCGTTTTGCTTCCAGAGGTTATGATTTAGTTATCGGTGTAGGTTTTCAAATGGCAGATAGTTTAAGAACTGTTGCTGGTGAATATCCTGATACAAAATTTGCTCATGTTGATCAGTATTTTGAAGATATTCCTGATAACATTGTCAGCCTTAACTTTGCTGAATGGGAAGGTTCATTCCTTGCAGGTGCTCTTGCCGCACTGACAAGTGAAAATGGTAATGTTGGTTTTGTTGGTGGAGTAGATTTTGCTTTAATTCACCGTTTTGAAGGTGGTTTCTATCAGGGTGCAAGATATATTAATCCTGATATCGAAATCCAGAGCAGATATGCTGATGATTTTGGTGATCCAGCAAGAGGTAGAGAAATTGCACTTGGTATGATTGATGATGGTGCAGATGTAATTTATCATGCAGCTGGTGGTACAGGTTCTGGAGTTTTCCAGGCAGCTGAAGAAGAAGATATTTATGCAATTGGTGTAGATTCAAATCAGAACTATGTTGCTCCAGGTCATGTAATTGCAAGTATGCTTAAAAAAGTAGACAATGCTGTATTTGATACAGTGAAATCTGTTGTAGAAGGTAATTATCAGGGTGGTAACAACTTATACTTTACCCTGGCTGATGGTGGTGTTGATCTAACCAGTTTAACTGAAGTTGGCCAGCCAGTATTAGATGCTCACGATAATGGAACAATTACTGATGAAGAATTGGAAACTATCAGACAAATGAAAGAAAATGTAACTTCTCCTTATGCAGATCGTATCGCTGAAATTAAAGAAATGATCATTAATGGCGAAATCGAAGTAGAAAACTGGGGAGAAACTGGCAGACCTGATAACCTTTAATAATTAGTACAAATTATATTTAACTTAAAGGGCTCTGCTTTTTAGCAGAGCCTACTTAATTTCTAGTATATTTTAGGGAGGAATAATAATGCCCAGGGAAGATAATTATATTTTAGATATGCAGAATATAACTAAAATATTTCCAGGTGTAAAAGCAAATGATAATGTTAACTTATCAATAAAAAAGGGAGAAATTCATGCCCTTGTTGGTGAAAATGGTGCAGGTAAAACAACTTTAATGAATATTTTATATGGCCTTTATGAACCCGATGGAGGTCAGGTTTTTTATGAGGGAAATAAAATTAATTTAGATGGTCCTCAGGATGCAATTGAGTTAGGGATTGGAATGGTTCACCAGCACTTTATGTTAGTGGACCCATTGACTGTAACCGAAAACATTGTGCTTGGTAATGAACCGCGCAGTGGTTTGATGTTAGATCAGAAAACTGCCAAAAGAGAAGTTAAGGAAATTTCTGATAAATATGGGCTTTTTGTAGATCCGGATGCCAAAATACAGGATATTTCTGTTGGAATGCAGCAGAGAGTTGAAATTATAAAAACTCTTTATCGTGGCGCTGAATTATTGATTTTTGATGAGCCAACAGCTGTTTTAACTCCTCAAGAAATTGACGAATTATTTGAAATTTTTAGATCTTTAAAAGAACAGGGTAAAACTATTATTTTTATTACTCATAAATTAAAAGAGGTTAAAACTATTTCTGATCGAATAACTGTTTTAAGAAATGGAAAAAGTATTGATACTGTAAATACAGCCGATGTAACAAAAGAAGATGTTGCCGAACTGATGGTAGGGCGGCAGGTTCTACTGGAGGTTGAAAAAACCGAGGCAAAACCAGGAGCAGAAATCTTTAGTGTAGATAATTTAAACGTAAAGGATAATAGAGATATTCCAGCAGTTAAGAATATTTCTTTATCGGTTCGCAAAGGTGAAATTCTGGGAATTGCTGGTGTAGAAGGTAATGGACAGTCCGAATTAGTTGAAGCCATAACAGGGCTGCGTAATGTTGAAAGTGGTAAAGTTAATCTTCGCGGTAAAGATATTAGTAAATACAATGCCAGGCAGATTAAGCGCGAAAAGGTAGCTCATATACCGGAAGATAGACAAAAACGTGGTTTAATTATGGATTTTGATTTAAAAGAGAATATTATTCTGGGCTATCATGATTTGGAGCCTTTTTCTAAAAACGGAATTATGCAGTATGATAATGTTGCCAAATATACACAGGATTTGATTGATAAATATGATGTTCGTGGTGGAGGTATGGAGGCACAGGCTAAAAATTTATCAGGGGGTAATCAGCAGAAATTAATTGTTGCTCGAGAGTTTTCTCATGACCCTGAATTTTTAATTGCTTCTCAACCTACTCGAGGAGTCGATGTTGGTTCAATTGAATTTATCCATAAACAAATTATAGATAGACGCGATAATGGTGCAGGTGTTTTATTAGTTTCTGCCGAATTAAGTGAGGTATTATCTTTAAGTGATAGAATTGCAGTTATTTTTGAAGGAGAAATTGTTGATGTGTTAAAGGCTTCAGAAACAGACGAAAGAGAACTTGGTAAATTAATGACCGGTTCTAAATCTGAAGCAGGAGGTGAGAGCAATGAATAATTATTCAGATAAAATAAAATCTATTTTAACTGATTTAGGTTTATCCTTATTATCAATCGTAGTGGCATTAATTGTAGGTACTTTATTTATTTTTCTAACAGATAAATCTCCTCTGGACGCCTATTCTGCTCTTTACATAGGGGCTTTTGGTAATTTTAGTGCAATTGCAAATACTCTATGGCGCTCAACTCCATTAATTTTAACCGGACTGGCTGTTGCGCTTCCTTTTCGAGCTGGTCTGTTTAATATTGGTGCAGAAGGGCAGCTTTTAATGGGAGGATTTACTGCAGGAGTTGTTGGTTTTTATTTTACTTCTTTACCTGCATTTATTCACCTTCCTTTTGCTATTATAGCAGGTATGTTTGTTGGCGGACTCTGGGGAGGTTTACCCGGATTTTTAAAAGCAAAAATGGATGTTCACGAGGTTATTGCAACAATTATGTTAAATCATATTGCCATTGCTTTAACTATTAATTATGGAATAAATATTTTTAGAGATACAGGTCGGCCTGCTACTCCAAGAATTATGGATTCAGCAGCTATGTTTAATTTCAAAAATATTATGGATCATCCCTTTCTTTCTAAGCTTCCGTTTGCAGAATTATTTGCTCATCCTGCAATCAGGCTTCATATTAACTTTTTTCTTGCTCTAGCAGCAGCTGTTGTTTTATGGTATTTATTATTTAAAACAACACTTGGCTACGAAATGAGAGCTGTTGGTTTTAATCCGGATGGTGCAGAATATGGTGGTATTAATGCCAGTAAAGGTATTATAACTGCTATGTTTATTAGTGGTGCTGTAGCTGGACTGGCTGGAGTCGGAGAAGTTCTGGGTACTCACTTTAGCTTTATGCAGGGTATGGATGCCGGTTATGGTTTTACAGGAATAGCTGTTGCCTTAATAGGTCAAACTCATCCAATTGGAGTTATTCTGGGTGGTATTTTATTTGGAGCTTTAGCACAGGGTGGTCTGGAAATGCAGTTTTCAGGTATTCCTTCTGAAATTGTAATGTTAATACAGGCTTTAGTAATCTTCTTTGTTGCAGCCCTCCAGGTCTTTAAAGTATATCTTGCTAAAAGAAAAGCAAAAGGAGGGGTTGAATAATGGATACTTTAAAACAAATTTTCTCTTTGTCGTTATTTTTGGCCAGCTTTCGTTTTGCTACTCCGTTAATTCTGGCTGCTTTAGGAGGAATTTTTTCTGAGAGATCAGGAGTTGTAAATATTGCTCTGGAAGGAATGATTTTAATCGGTGCTTTTGCTGCTGTTTACGGTAGTGCAAGTACAGGAAATCCCTGGATTGGTGTGCTTTATTCTATGATTGCTGGTTTAGTTTTTGCAGCTATTTTGGCTCTTGTTTGTGTAACTTTTAAAGCTAATCAGATAGTTGTGGGAACTGGTATTAATATTTTTGCCTCTGGTATTACTATTTTCTTACTTCAGGTATTATTTGGAGTAAAAGGAACTTCACCAATGGTTGGAAGATTGCCAGCATATAGATTTTTTGGAGTTCGTTTTAATCCAATAACTTATATTGCACTGATCTTAGTACCTGTAGTCTGGTTTATTTTCTTCAAGACTCACTGGGGTCTGAGGATTCGTTCAATTGGTGAACACCCGGCAGCTGCGGATACCCTGGGGATTAGTGTTAATAAATGGAGATTTATTAGTGTTCTAATCAGTGGTGTTTTAGCCGGTTTGGCTGGTGCTCATCTTTCCATAGGAGATGGTAGTGCTTTTGTTAGAGAAATGTCTGCAGGACGTGGTTTTATTGCTCTGGCGGCTATGATCTTTGGTAAATGGCATCCCTTTGGTGCTTTTGGTGCGGCAATGTTATTTGGTTTTGCCGAAGCAATTGCGGTTAGAGTCGATTTTGCTTTTATACCTTCGGAATTAATCAGTGCAATTCCTTATGTACTTACTTTAGTTGTACTGGCTGGATTTTTTGGTAAATCTATACCACCAGCAGCTTCTGGAGAACCATATTATAAAGGTGAAAAATAGAAATTATTTAATATAATAGATTACTAATTAAGGACAGCATTTTTGCTGTCCTTAATTTTATTTTCTATGTAAAATTTTATTTATTTCCTCTCAAAAATAAAAAATAAGCTTAAAAAGATTAAATTAATTACTAAAGTATGTTATAATAATAAATAGTGTAAATTTATTTTGAATTTCAAAAAAATTTATTAATAAATTATTAACTGCTGTTAATAGTAATTAGTGCGTAAGGAGGACAATAAATTGGAAGAAATGGAACTTGAACTTGGCACTTTATTAAAAAAAGCCAGACAGGAAAAAGGATTAAGCCTGGATGATATTCAGGAAGAAACAAAGATTAGAAAAAAATATCTTGAAGCTATTGAAGAAAATAATTTTGATGTACTTCCCGGAAATGTTTATTTAAAAGTTTTTATTAAAGGTTATGCAAGAGAAGTAGGTATTAATTATCAGGCACTACTTGAAAATTACAAGATTTTGAATATTAAAGAAGAAAAAGAAAGCAATTTACAAAAAGATTATTTGAATGGGACTAAGGTTTCTACAGCCAATAAAAATAAAAACCGTAAGAATCCAGTAAAAATCATTTTTATTATATTATTAATATTATTTTTAGGAGCTGCTGCAGTTTATACCTATCAGTATGTAAATAATTCTGAGATTCGCTTATTAAATCAAAAGAATAATAGTCAAGAAAATATAAATGAAGAATCTGAACTTTTAGAAGTTCAAAATAATAATGATTCAGCTTCAGCAGCAGAGGAAGTTAAAAATAAAGACCAGGAGACAACAGGTGAAAATTCAGTAGCCGATCAAAATTCTGAACTTAATGTACTTAATAATGATAATTCTCCTGCTGATGATTTAACAGCTGAAATTTTTGATTCAATGGATTCTGATGTGCTTACGGAGGAAAATACTGAAATAATAGATCAGAATAGTTTTCAAGAACTGGATGGTTTGAATTCTCAGGAGCAGAGCCAAATTAACAAAATAATCGTTTCTGAAGATGCTGAAACACAAGAAACTGATTCAGCAGAAATGAAAACATCAGAAACACAGCCTGAGTTGGAGTCAGATACTCAGATTGATAATAATCAGAGTAAGATAGAAATTACAGCAGAGGAAACTGCAAGCAGTTCTGTTGAGGATGAGGCTGATCCGGACTTTGATAATACACTTTTATTTTTAGCTTCTGATACAGTCTGGGTTACAGTTGATCTGGATGGAAGCAATGTATTTAGCGGTATTTTAGAAGCAGGTGATCAGCGTCAATTTGAAATAGATGAGAGACTTTATATAAAAATAGGGAATGGAAAAGCAATAACAGCTGAGATAAATGGAGAAGCTTACGGTCCCTGGGCTGGAAGTGGTGAAATAGCAGAGGTAGAGTTTGTTAATGAGGGAGAAGATATAGTAATAAATAATTTGCGTGATTAATTTTATCCTGTTCTTTAAAAGATAAAAAATAATAGAACATAAAAAAACACCCGTTATTACGGGTGTTTTAAATATTCAAATGGTGGAGGGGAAAGGATTTGAACCTTTGTAGGCATCGCCGGCAGATTTACAGTCTGCTCCCTTTAACCACTCGGGCACCCCTCCAGGTTGGAAGTTAGAAGTTGGACAAGATAAGAAATAAAATATAATTTCCCAAAATACTTCTAACTAATTTAATATTAAAATTTAGAAAGTCAGAGATAGAATTAATCTTACTTCAGACTTCTGACATCTTAGATCTTAAAATGGTACCCTCAAGGGGATTCGAACCCCTGCCGCCAGGATGAAAACCTGGTGTCCTGGACCCCTAGACGATGAGGGCAGATAGCTTTTTCACAAGCACAATTAATAGTATATAGTAACTTTAGCAGTTGGTCAATTTAATTTGATAGTGATTATTTACTTTGATATTAAATTAAGTAGTTAATACTATTTTTTTTAAGTATTTTCTTAACTTTAAAGCTTAAAACAAAAATTTAGGAAAGAGTGATTTTATGTCAGTTAATTTATTTAATGCAGTCGAATTTTCGCATTTATTATTAAAAAAGACACTTAAACCTGGTGATAAAGCTCTTGATGCTACAGCAGGTAATGGATACGATACGAAATTTTTAGCTGAGCTTGTTGGTGCGGAAGGTAAAGTTTTCTCTTTTGATATCCAAAAAGAAGCTGTTAATAACACCCAGAAACTGCTGCAGACAGCTGATTTAGAAAAAAATGTTAAAATAATCAAAGCCAGTCACGCTGAACTTGACAGTTATTTAGAAGATAAAATTAATGCTGCAATTTTTAATCTGGGTTATTTACCAGGGGGGGATAAAAAAATTATAACTAGAGCTAAAAGCACAGTCAAAGCTCTTAAAAAGACAATTAAATTGATAGAAAATGATGGAATTGTTGTTCTAGTTATTTACAGTGGTCATCCTGGTGGAGATGACGAAAGAGATGCTGTCTTAAAATTTGTATCTGATCTGGATTATAAAAAATATAATGTTTTAAATTATAAATTTTTAAATCAGCCAGGTCCTCCCCCACAGGTAGTAGCAGTAAAAAAAAGGATTTAAAAGCAGGCTAAAACCTGCTTTTAATTTTATATAAACTTTTTAGCCAATTTGGGAATAATTCCTGAATCAGTTTTGTTCATCATCCATTTTTCTGCTACTCTTTTGTTCATTAAGGAAATAGTTGGGAAGGAGTGTTGAGTCATCATAA
The DNA here is from genome assembly GCF_003337665.1 of Halanaerobium sp. ST460_2HS_T2. Classification (NCBI taxonomy): domain Bacteria; kingdom Bacillati; phylum Bacillota; class Clostridia; order Halanaerobiales; family Halanaerobiaceae; genus Halanaerobium; species Halanaerobium sp. ST460_2HS_T2. Next base: position 28,116 of record NZ_QPJF01000016.1, on the reverse strand, counting down.
TATCAAACATTGAAATATTATGCTGAATTGCCAAGATCCATTCATGGATCAGTTCACTTGCTGCTTCTCCAACAATTGTGGCTCCAAATATTTTTCCCCTGCTGTTAGTTATAACTTTGACAAATCCTTCTGGTTTACCATCTGCTATTGTCCTTCCATAATCTTCATATCTTTCTTTTACAATCTGATAATTAATACCTTTTTCATTTGCCTCTTTTTCTGTAATTCCAGCCTGAGCAATTTCTGGTTTAGTAAACACTGACCAGGGAACCAGATAATCATCATAATTAAATTGTTTGATTGGAGTCGGGTTAATTGCATTCATTAAAGCCAGCATTCCCTGATGCATGGCAGCATGGGAGAGAAGAGCCTTACCATTACAATCACCAACAGCATATATTCCCTTTATATTAGTTTCTAAACGTTTATTAACCTTAATTCCAGTCTTAGCTGATTCAATACCTGCGTTATCAAGTTTTAACGGTTCTAAAACAGCTTTACGTCCGGTAGCAACTAAAATTTTATCAGATTCGAAGACTCCTACATCTGTATGAGTAATTATTTTTCCGTTTTTTTCTTCTACTTTATTGATTCCTGTGCTATTGTGAACTCCAATACCTTCTTTTTTGAATTTTTCTTCTAGAACTTTTCCGGCTTCTTGATCACCGGTTGGAACCAGGTGATCATCAATTTGAAAGATATTTACCTTAGCTCCAAGACGAGAGAAGGCCTGAGCCATTTCGGATCCAATTGCACCTCCACCAATAATTGTTAGAGTTTCAGGTATATCTTCCTGTTCGAAGATATTTAGATTAGTTAAGCGGGGAACATCTTTAAGACCCGGGATTGGAGGAATCATCGGTTCTGTACCGGTTGCAATAAATATTTTGTCAGCAGTATACTTTTTCCCGGCAACTTCTACTACTTTTTTATCAACAAATTTTGCTTCACCCTGATCAACAATTAATTTTGCTCTATCAAAAGCTTTCATTGTTTTATTACCACTAATTTTTCCAACCTTATTTCTAACTATCTCTAAAGGATTTTCAATTTCAGTTTTTCCAGACAATTTTATTCCGTACTGTCTTAAATTTTCAGCAACTTCGTTAACTTCTCCAGCTTTCAATAAGGCTTTACTTGGTACACAGCCATAATTTAAACATTCTCCCCCAACTTTATGTTTTTCAATTGCTAAAACATCAAGTTCCATATTTGCAGCCATTGCTGTTACTGCCATGCCTGCCGGTCCCATACCGATTACTATTAAATCATGTTTTTCCATTTATAACCACCTCATATTTACTTATATTTAACTTTTGCGATATATATGATAATATATTCTCAAATCAATTTCAAGTTATTTTTTATATTTAGTGTTTAAAAACACAAAATGTATTATAGTTTACATTCTTAAAGCTGAGATATGCAATATTTAGAATATTTTTATTAAATATCCAGCTAAAAATTTTGAAAATCAGGGTATAAGCAAGTATTTTCAAGATAAAATAAATTAAACTAATCTAAAGTAGAATAATTCCAATAATAAGACTTGACCTATACCTCTAACTCTATTATAATAATTATTGCTTGATTGAAAAACGCCTCGATTTAGGGGAGTAGCTCAACTGGCAGAGTAGTGGACTCCAAATCCATTGGTTGCAGGTTCAACTCCTGTCTCCCCTGCCATTTTTCAATTTTATATTATGCTGATGTAGCTCAATTGGTAGAGCAGCTCACTTGTAATGAGCAGGTTACCAGTTCAAGTCTGGTCATCAGCTCCATTTTTAATTTTTAGGGGAGTAGCTCAACTGGCAGAGTAGTGGACTCCAAATCCATTGGTTGCAGGTTCAACTCCTGTCTCCCCTGCCATTTTTCAATTTTATATTATGCTGATGTAGCTCAATTGGTAGAGCAGCTCACTTGTAATGAGCAGGTTACCAGTTCAAGTCTGGTCATCAGCTCCATTGAATTTTAAGGAAGTCGTTAGCGACTTCTTTTTTTTATTATAAAAATATTATTTTCTTTTGTTCTAGGCTACTGGCTTTTAAAATTTGCGGAGCTATACTTTCAATGCTATAATTAATAAAGGATGTGATTAATTTGGCAAATAAATACAGGCAGAATAAGATCAAACAGGAACATACTATAATCGAAGATATATTACCCCTGCTGGAGGATATTGCTCTTTCTAAACTGGTTAAAAGTATTATTCCAGGTAGAATAAATAGAAGAAAGGGTAGTGGAACTCCTGCCTACATTCAGTTGAAATATAATACAAGAAGTGGTATTAAATTAATTGCAAAGAATAGTTCATCTTTGCAGGAGGTTTTTGTAGTAACAGATTATCCAGACAAAACTATGGAATATTTAAAGAAACTTGATTTTATAAAGTAGCTGTTTAGAATTTAATTTGACAAAAGGACTTAATTTATATATAATATCTTTTGTTGGCAACGGGCTATGGCGCAGCTTGGTAGCGCGCTACACTGGGGGTGTAGAGGTCTCCGGTTCAAATCCGGATAGCCCGACCATTTTAGTATTAAAGCCCTTAGGAGGGCTTTTTTGTAGTTATAGAGCCTTAAAATTAGGGATATTATATATTTATTTATTAAATTTGACATTATAAAGGAGTAAAAATGATAAGATATTCTTTAATGACTTTAGGCTGTCCCAAAAACGAAGTTGACAGTCAGCATATGAATGGTTTTTTAAGAGGAGAAGAAGATTTTCAATATACAGATAATTTTGAAGAAGCAGAAGTTATAATTATTAATACCTGTGGCTTTATTCAGGATGCCAAAGAAGAATCCATTGAAACTATTTTGGCTGCTCTTGAATATAAGAAACAATATCAGTGTAAGTCTGTTATAGTAACAGGTTGTTTAACTCAGCGTTATAGTGAGGAGTTAGAAACTGAAATTCCAGAAATTGATGCTGTTTTGGGCACCTCAAACTTTGATAAAATTGCAGAAGTAATACGAGAAAGTCTGGAAGGAAAAGAGACTGGTGGAATTGAAGAAGCTGGATTTGATTATAGTTCTGCTCTGCCCAGAGAATTGGATAACAATGTTTATGCATATTTAAAAATTGCCGAAGGTTGCAATAATAATTGTACTTACTGCAGTATTCCTCAAATTAGAGGAACTGTAAAAAGTAGATCAATTGCTGATATTAAAGCAGAAGCTGAAAAAATTGCCGAATCTGGAATCAAAGAGATAATTATTATTGCTCAGGATACAACTCAATATGGAGTTGATATTTATGGTCGTTCTGCTCTGGCACCACTTTTGAGAAAATTAGCTGAAGTTAAGGGGATTAAATGGATTAGAGTTTTGTATAGTTATCCAGAATTTATTACAGATGAAATAATTGAAGTATTTGCTGAAGAAGAAAAAATTTGCAATTATTTTGATTTGCCAATTCAGCATTCTTCTGCAAAAATAAGAAAGTTAATGAATCGCAGAGGAAATGAAGAAGATATCGCTAATATTATTAATAAGATTAGAAATAAAATTCCTGATGCAAAAATTAGAACATCACTGATTACTGGTTTCCCAGGTGAAAATGAGGAAGACTTTAGAAAGCTGAAAGAATTTGTCAAAAAATCTAAATTTGATAGATTAGGAGTTTTTGAGTTTTCAAGAGAGGAAGGAACTGCGGCCTATAATTTTGATCAGAGAGTTTCGCAAGAACTAAAAGCAGAAAGAAAAGAAGAGATAATGCAGTTACAGCAGGAAATTTCGCTGACTAAAAATAAAGAACTGGTTGGCCGTAAAATTGAGATAATAATTGAAGATCGTGAACAGGAAAATTATCTTGCCAGATCTCGTTATGATTCACCGGAGATTGATAACCAGATTTATATTCCAGTTGAGGAAAATGAACTTGAAATTGGAGAGATCTATCAGGCTGTAATCAAAGAGGCCTTCCATTATGATTTAATAGGAGAGATTGAGGATGAATCTACCAAATAAACTATCAATTTTAAGAATTCTGCTGGTACCGATAATTATTTATCTGCTTTTAATTAATTCTTTATCTAGCACTACTGCGGCCTTGGCTGTATTTATTCTGGCAGCATTAACTGATAAATTTGACGGACATTATGCTAGAAAACATAATTTAATAACTACACTTGGAAAAATTCTGGATCCACTTGCAGATAAATTATTAATTATTGGTGTTTTTACAGCTTTTGTTCAAATTGGAGTTCTTTCTATCTGGCCATTATTGATTATTGTAGCAAGAGAACTGGCAGTTACAGGTTTAAGAGTGGTAGCAGCTGATCAGGGATCGGTAATTCCTGCAAATATCTGGGGTAAAACAAAAACAACAATTCAGATGATAACCGCAATTGCGTTAATTATTAATCCCCAAATTTTTAACTTACCACTAATTTTAACTGAAACTTTAGTCTGGCTGACAGTAATAATAACAATTTATTCAGGATATACTTATTTTGCTGCGGCAGAAGTTGATTACTCGTAAGGGAGGAAAACCATGCTTAAAAAAATAAATCATTTATTAGCAAGTGGATTTTACAGTGGTCATTTGCCTTTGGCTCCAGGAACCTGGGGCTCTCTATTAATGGTTTTGCTTGTTTTTTTCTTTCCAATTCTTAACAACATCTATTTTATATCTGCCCTTGCCATTGGTGGAATTGCTATTGCAAACTTTGAGGAACAGCAGACTGGGATAAAAGATGACAGTAAAATTGTTATTGATGAGATGGCAGGACAGTTATTAGCTTTTTATACTCTAAAAACAAGCATACCGGTTTTAATAGGAGGATTTGCTCTATTTAGATTATTTGATATAACTAAACCCTGGTTGATTGATAAGGTTCAGAGACTACCAGCTGGCTGGGGAGTAATGCTTGATGATATTCTTGCTGGTTTAACTTCATTAGTTATTTTAAAAATAATAATATTATTAATTTGAGAAATTTAATCTGATTTTAATCAAATCGACCTATTTTAGGTCGATTTTCTTATTCTAAAATGATATAATCATATTGAGGTGTTTTTATTGAAGACAGCAATAGTAGCAACAGGTTCGGAATTAATTAATGGACTTGTACAGGATAGCAATTCTAAATTTTTAGCAGAAAATCTTAGTAATTTTGGTTTTGAAATTGAAAATATTTTAATTTGCGGGGATCAAAAAGAAAGTATTAAAAATACTATTTATTATGCTTCTCAAAATGCGGATTTAGTTTTTGTAACAGGAGGTCTCGGGCCTACAGAAGATGATCTAACCAAAGAAGCTTTTGCAGAAGTCCTGAATTTGGAACTAATTTATTCTCAAGAAATAGAAAAAAAATTAAAAACCATATTCTGTAATCATGGTTCAGATATGAGTTCTAATAATTTATCTCAGGCATATATTCCAGAAGGAGCAGAAATTATTAATAATGAGAGAGGAACAGCTCCTGCCCTAAAGTTGGAAAAACAAAATAAGACTTTTTATTTGCTTCCAGGAGTTCCTGCTGAATTAAAATATCTGTTTAAGAATAAGGTTTTAAAGGATTTAAAAAAGATTAGTCAGAATAAAATAATGATTAGAGAATTTAATTTTATTGGTATTGGTGAGTCGACTCTGGCTTCCCAAGTTAAGCAACTTAATTTACCTTCAGAATTGATAATTAGTTATCAGGCTGGTAAAGCGGAGGTTAAATTGAGACTCAAAATTATTCAGAATAACTCTTTAAATATTGAAGATCAAACTGAACTTTTAAATCAGGCTGTGAGAGTTATTAAGTCTGAGTTTAGTGACTATATCTACAGTGAAGATCAGCAGAGTATAACAGAAAAAGTCCATGAATTATTGGTAACTAAAAATGTTCGGGTTGCCACAGCTGAATCTTTTACAGGAGGATTAATTGCAGAAAGATTGACTGAAAAAGCAGGTAGTTCAAATTATTTTTTAGGTTCAATTGTTGCTTATAATAAAAAAATTAAAAATCAGATATTAAATATTAAAACAGAGCTTTTAAACAATTTTGGAACAGTTAGTAAAGAATGTGTTCAGGCTATGGTTGAGAGTGCAGCAGAAATTTTCGGCTCAGATCTTACAGTTGCAACAACAGGAGCTGCTGGGCCTGACAATCACGATGGAAAAAGAGCAGGAACAATGTTTATTGCCATTTTGTATCAGGAACAGCTTAAAATTTTTGAACTTCATAAAAATTATGGCCGAAAATTAAATCGTTATTATACTTCGCAGATCGTTTTATTTGAAATTTATAAATTGATTAAAGAAAGTGAGGAAAAATAAGATGCTAAAAAAATCTCTTTATGTAACATTCATTATTTTTTTAATGTTTTCCGTTTCCAATTCTGTTCTGGCTCAGCAAAATTCCGAAACTACTCAGGTGCATACAGCAGCAGATATTTTTACTGAAGCTCTAAATGATTATAATTCTGGAAACTATGCTCTGGCAGAAGAAAAATTAAATAAGCTTCTTAAAGAAGACCTGGATGAGGGGCTGGAATTTAGTGTTCTCTATTATTCTACCATGACTGCTGTCAATAGATATCAAACTTCTAAGGCAGTCGATTATCTGGAGCAGATGAATAAATTAGGTTTTCAAAGCGGGACTCTCAACTGGAAAATTGCAGAGTTATATTTAAATAAAAATAATCAATTTGATAGTGCAGATTTTAAGGAAGCTTTAAAATATCTAAAAACAGCAGCAGAACTGGGTTTAAAAAGTAATAATTTTAAAAGAGATTTAGCCTATGCATATTTAGAAAGCAGAGAACTTGAAAAAGCAGAAACTATATATCTGGAAATAATTGATTCCGATCCAACTGCAGTCGATTATTTGAATCTTGCTAAAATAAAGGAAAAACAGGATGATTTAAATCAGGCAGTAGAATATTATGAGACTGCTTTAGAATTAAATGGCTCTCAATCCTCACTTTATTTAAATCTGGGAAACTTATATCAAAAGTTAGAAGATTATAATTCAGCTATCTCGATATTTAACCAGGGTATAAAAAATAGAAAAGATTTTGCCCCCTATTATATTGGACTGGGAGAAAGCTATCTTGAACTTGGACAATATACAGAAGCTGAAACAGCACTAAAATCTGCTGTTGAGATTAATAAAAATTCTTACTATGGATACTATTTACTGGCGGAAGTAGCGGAGGCAAACGGAGATTTAAATCAGGCCTTAAATTATTACAGCCAGGCTTTAAAATACAATCCTAATTATGTAGAAGCTTATCTGGGGGAAGGGAAAATCCATCTGGATAGGGAAGAATATTATCGTGCTATTTCTAGATTTTCTCTGGCTGTAGAAAACAATCCTGATTATGCAGCAAGTCGTTATTATCTTGGACGGGCTTATTATGGAGCAGATATGCTTGAAGCTGCAAGGGCTGAATTAAGAAGAGCACTGCATATTAATGATAATTATCAGGAAGCTCGGGAACTGCTGGATAAAATAGAAAGAGAACTTGACATAGACTAAAGGGTGTTAAAATGAGATTATTTATAGGAGCCGACATTAATTCGCGCAGCAAAGAACTAATAGAGAATAGATTATCCAATTTAAAATCTGAATTAGATAATAAAATAAATTGGGTGGAAAAGGATAATTGGCATCTTACCCTTAAATTCCTGGGGGAAAGTACGGTTAAAGAAAAAGATAAACTAATCGATATTTTAAAAGAGACTGATTTTTGTGGAGAAAATAAGTATTTACAATTTTCAAGACTGGATGCATTTCCTGATAAGGATGCGGCAAAAATTATTTATCTCGGACTTTCCAGAGGAAAAAATATACTGATTGATTTGCATCAAAACTTAGAAAATAAGCTTTCTAAAAATGGATTTCAAAAAGATGTGAGGGAATATAAACCTCATCTGACTCTAGGCCGTAATAAGGGTAAACCTTTCAAATTAAAAAAAGAACTGGGACAGCGGTATTTGATAAACATTTATGCCCGTCTGGAAAGTGTAAATCTTTATCAAAGCAAACTAAAAGCGGATGGTCCAGAATACATTAAATTATTTTCCATTAAATAGAAATCAAACCTTGCAATCATTAAACATTTGTTCTATAATATAATTAAAGACAAAAATTGCAGTTAAAATAAATTTGGGGAGGACGATGAATTTGGCAACTAGTGATAAAGAAAAAGCTCTGGATAAAGCAGTAAAAAGAATTGAAAAACAATTCGGTAAGGGTTCAATTATGAGACTTGGTGATTCACAGAAATTAAATGTGGAGGCTATTCCCACAGGTGCTCTGCCGCTGGATCTGGCTCTTGGAATTGGTGGTATTCCTAAAGGAAGGATCATTGAATTATATGGAAATGAATCATCGGGTAAAACTACTTTGGCCCTTCATATAATTGCAGAAGCTCAAAAAATGGATGGTATTGCAGCATTTATTGATGCAGAGCATGCACTTGATCCAAAGTATGCAAAAAATTTAGGAGTAAATATTGATAACCTTTTAATATCACAACCTGATAGTGGAGAAGAAGCTCTGGAGATTGGAGAAGCACTGGTCCGCAGTAATGCAGTAGATCTGGTAGTCATTGACTCTGTAGCTGCTCTGGTACCAAAGGCAGAATTAGAAGGAGACATGGGAGATTCTCATATGGGCTTACAGGCCAGACTGATGTCTCAGGCAATGCGCAAACTTTCAGGAGCAATCAGTAAATCTAAAGCTTCAGTTGTTTTTATTAATCAAATTAGAGAAAAAATTGGAGTTATGTTTGGTAACCCGGAAACAACTCCCGGTGGACGTGCACTTAAGTTTTATTCTTCGGTCCGAATTGAAATGAGGAGATCTCAAACTATTAAAGATGGAGATAAAATGATCGGAAGTACAGCTAAAGTAAAAATTGTGAAAAATAAGGTAGCTGCTCCGTTTAGAAATGCTCAGTTTGATATTATGTATGGTACTGGTATTTCACAGTCGGGATGTATCCTTGATCTTGGTGAAGAAATTGGAATCATCGATAGAGCCGGTTCCTGGTACTCTTATGGAGATGTTCGTCTTGGTCAGGGTCGAGAAAATTCAAAAGAATTTTTAAGAGACAATCCAGAAATTATGGAAGAAATAGACAATAAAATTAGAGTTAAGGTGGGCCTGGAAGAAGGAGAAGTTGAAGCAGAAAGTGAAAAAGAAAAGGAAGAGGAATAGTTTTCAATGGCTCAAATAGATAAAAAAGAATTTTCTAAAGCTCGTAATAAAGCTTTTAAACTGCTTAGCTACCGAGAAAGGACAATCAAAGAAATTGAAGATCGTCTGCGAAAAAAAGATTTTAGTGAAGAGGTTATTAAAGAAGTAGTTGACTTTTTGCTGGAAAATGATTATTTAAATGAAGAACGTTTTGCAGAAATGTGGATCAGGTCAAGAAAGAAACATCATCCGAGAGGGAGAAAATTGATTTACAAAGAACTTAAGGATAAGGGAGTTAATCAACGGATTATTAATTCCGCTTTAAACAATTATTTATCTGATCAAGATGAACGCGAAATGGCGAATTATTTAAAAGATAAATGGTTGCGCAGACGGACAGAAGAAGATAGCTCAAGTTATAAGTTGAAAAATTATCTGGCCAATAAAGGTTTTAGTTATGATTTAATATATAAGATTACAGATAAATAGATATAAATTGATGACTTAAAAGTCTGCCGGCGGCAGGCTTTTTCCTTTTAGTACCAGATTATCGTCTTTTCTTGACATAAGCTGCGAAAAAAGTTAAAATATTATTAGAAAATGTAAATATAAAATTAAAAAATTGAATATAGGACAGGGGGTGAATATTATTACTGGAGGTGTATTTTATTTTATAATAGCCCTACCTCTCGGAATTGTAATTGGGTATTTAATTAGGAAATATATTGCGAAAGCACGTATGCAGTCTGCAGAAGAAGAAGCAGAGAAGATACTCCAAGATGCAGAAAGAGATGCCAAGGCAAAGAAAAAGGAAATCACTCTTGAAGCTAAGGAAGATGCTCATCAAATTCGTGAAGAAGCAAATAAAGAAAGTCAGAAAAGAAGAGATGAGCTGCAGAAGTTAGAGAATAGACTGATGCATAAAGAAGAAAATCTTGATCGAAAATCTGAGAACTTAGAACGTAAAGAGCAGAGCATTAAAGATCGAGATAAAAACTTAACAAAGGCTGAAGAGGAAATTGAAGAAATCAAAAAAGAACAGAAAGAAAAATTAGAAATGATCTCTAGTTTCTCAGAAAGTGAAGCCAAAGAGTACCTTTTAAATAAGGTTGAATCTGAATTAGATCATGAATACGCAAAGATGATTAAGGAAAAAGAAGCACGGGCTAAAGAAGAATCTGAGAAGAAAGCGCGAGAGATTATTTCACTTGCAATACAGAGATCTGCTGCGGATCATGTAACAGAATCAACTGTTTCTGTTGTTAACCTTCCAAATGATGATATGAAGGGTAGAATTATTGGCCGTGAAGGAAGAAATATCAGGACTTTAGAAAGTCTTACAGGAATTGATTTAATTATTGATGATACTCCTGAAGCTGTTGTTATTTCTGGTTTTGATCCTATCAGAAGAGAAATTGCAAGAATTGCATTAGAAAAATTAATTGTTGATGGTCGAATTCATCCGGCTAGAATCGAAGAAATGGTAGAAAAAGCTGAGAAAGAATTGGATCAGCACATTAAAGAAATTGGTGAACAGGCAACATTTGATACCGGGGTTCATGGTTTAAACCCTGAACTTGTTAAACTGTTAGGAAGGCTTAAATTTAGAACAAGTTATGGCCAAAATGTATTACAGCACTCTATGGAAGTGTCCTATTTAGCAAGCATTATGGCTGCTGAATTGGGTGCAGATGTTACTCTTGCCAGACGTGGAGGTCTTCTTCACGATATTGGTAAAGCAATAGATCATGATATGGAAGGTACTCATGTCAATATTGGTGTTGATACAGCAAGAAAATATGGTGAAAGCGAAAAGGTACTTCATACAATTGAAGCTCATCATAATGATGTTGAATTTAAATCAGTAGAAGCTGTTTTAGTTGCAGCAGCTGATGCAATTTCAGCAGCAAGACCAGGAGCTCGAAAAGAAACACTGGAGTCTTATATTAAGAGACTTGAAGAGTTAGAAGAAATTGGTGAATCCTTTGATGGTGTAGAAAAAGCCTATGCCATTCAGGCAGGAAGAGAAATTAGAGTTATTGTTGAGCCTGATAAAATTAATGATGTTGAAAGTACTAAAATGGTTAGAGATATTACTAAGAAAATTGAAAAGAATCTCGACTACCCTGGTCAGATTAAAGTAGTTATTATTCGTGAAACCAGAGTAGTAGATTATGCTAAATAAAAATAACTAATTCTGAAATTAATGGGCTCCTCTTTGAGGAGCCTTTAATAAATTTACAATAAAAACTAGGAGAGCCTTTATGAATATTTTATTTATTGGAGATATTGTTGGTAGAGCCGGCAGACGTGCTGTCAGAACTTTTTTAAATGATCTGATTAAGGACTATAAGCTTGATTTTGTAATAGCTAATGGAGAAAATTCTGCTGGTGGTTTTGGTATAACTAAAAAAGTAGCAGAGGAATTGTACGGTTATGGGATAGATTTTTTTACTATGGGAAATCACACCTGGGATAATAAAGATATATTTAAATTTATTGATGAGGATCCAAAACTGATCCGACCATTAAATTTTCCTGACAATAATCCCGGTCGTGGCTGGCAGACTATTGAAATAAATTCTACAAAGCTAACTGTGGTAAATTTAATTGGTCAGGTTTATATGCAGGGAGCTGATTCTCCTTATCATAAGTTTATGAAACTTTATCCAGAAATTGATGATTCGGATATTATTTTAGTTGATTTTCATGCAGAAGCTACGGGAGAAAAAATGGCCTTTGCCAGAGCTGTTGATGGACTGGTAACAGCTGTCATAGGAACTCATACTCATGTACAGACAAATGATGCACAGATTTTTCCTGAAGGAACAGCATATATTACTGATGTTGGTTTAACTGGTGCTGTTGATTCTATTTTGGGAATGAAACCGGATAAGATGATTGAAAAAATGAAAAATTCCTTACCCGTTAGATACGAAGTTGGTACTGGTAGGGTTAAAATTGAAGCCTGTTTGATCAAAACAGATGATCAAAATAATTCTGTTAAACAAATCATGGAAATAAAGAAAAATAATTTATAATTTTTCGAAAAAAAGCAGGAATTTATTTCATATATGGCTAATATATTATATAGAGGTAATTAATATATTATTCAATCAAGATCAAGGAGGTAATAAATAAAGATGGAAGTACTTAAAGTATCATCTAATTCTAGTCCTAACAAAGTTGCCGGAGCTCTGGCCGGTGTTCTCAGGGAAAATGGAAATGCAGAACTACAGGCTATTGGGGCAGGAGCTTTAAATCAGGGGGTAAAAGCAGTAGCAATTGCAAGAGGATTTGTAGCTCCCAGCGGAATTGATTTGATTTGTATTCCTGCTTTCACTGATATTGAGATTGATGGAGAGGAAAGAACCGCAATTAAATTAATTGTGGAACCCAGATAGAAATTATATCTGTTTGCCATTCTGGCAGACAGATTTTTTTTATTTTTAATCTTATTTTAACTTGTGTTATACAGGGGTTAAGTTATATAATAGATAATAGTTAGGGATTATTTATTAATCTGGAATAAGAATATTTGATTATTTTTTGAGGTGGCAGTATGAAAAAAATTTTGATAGTTGAAGATGAACAGAAGATAAGAAAAGTTATTAAAAGTTATCTTCAAGATGAATATAATATTTTTGAGGCTGTAAATGGAAAAGAAGCCCTGTCTCTTTTTAAAACTGAAAACTTTGATTTAATTATTTTAGATTTAATGCTGCCCGAAATTAGTGGAGAAGAGGTCTGTCAAACAATAAGGCAGGTATCTGAGGTACCAATAATTATGCTAACGGCTAAAAGTAGTGAAGAAAATAAAATTGAAGGTTTTGATTATGGAGCGGATGATTATCTGACTAAACCATTTAGTCCTCGTGAGTTACTTGCAAGAACCAGAGCTATTTTAAGACGAAGCAGCAATCAAAATAGGGCGAGTATTATTTCACTAAACAGGGGAGAATTTAAAATATATCCTGATGAAATGACTGTAAAAAAAGAGGGTCAGGAATGTGATTTAACGAGTACTGAATTTAAGATTTTGATGACTCTAATAAATAATGCAGGTCAGGTTTTAAGTAGAGAACAACTCGCTGATCAGGTTATGGGTTTAGAATTTAGTGGTTTTGACAGAACTATTGATGCTCATATAAAAAATATTCGTAAAAAAATGAATCTGGATAAAGACCAGTATATTGTTACTGTTTATGGAGCAGGATATAAATTTACAGGTGATATTTGATGTCAAAACTTGGTCAAAAACTTTTTGTTGTATTTTTAGTACTGGTTATACTCTCATTATTACTGGTCGGAGTTTTTATAAACTTTTCTATTGGGGAAAGATTTGATGATTTTATTAACTTACAGAGAGAAGAAAATGTTTCTGATCTTGCTTCAGTACTCAGTGAGAATTTTAAAAATAATGATTTTGCAGCCGTCCAAAATTTAGTAAATAATTTCAGTAGAACTAATAGAATTCCACTCTGGGTTGAAAATAATCAGGGAGAATTTATTTATTTTCCATCCCAGAATAATCAGATGGCACAGATGATGAGGAGAATGGGGATGATGAGTAATAATTCCCATTTCAATGGTGTTAGACAGTTACCGGATAATTACCCTGGCAGAACCAGGAGTCAGGAAGTTTATATTGGTTCTGAAAAAGTCTTAACATTATATTGGAAAGAAGTTAATGCAGAAAATCAGATTGATTCCGAGTTATATGATTATTTTAAGAATAATATCTATCGAGCAATTGTTTTAAGTGCTCTAATTGTAATTTTAATTGTTATTATTTTTTCTTTTATTTTATCAAAGAAAATTACTGAACCTTTAATTAAGCTAAAAAACGCAGCACTAGATGTAGCCAGAGGAAATTACCAGCAAAATATTAATAGCAAAGGAGATGACGAATTAACTGAGTTGATTAGGTCCTTTAATTTAATGAGTAAAAAACTTAATAAATTGGAAAAGATAAGAAAAGAATCAACTTCTGATTTAGCCCACGAATTAAGAACTCCTCTTACGACTATTAAAGGTTATCTGGAAGCGATAGAGGATGGAAAAATAAAAGCTAATCAGGAGAATATCAGTGAAATGCAGGAAGAAACTGAAAGAATGACTACTTTAATTGAAAAATTAAATGAATTCGCTGATGCTCAAAATAAAATATTTAATCTAAAAGAGGAAAAAATAAACTTAACTCCAATTATAAAAAAAATAACTAATCAGCATCAGAAAGCCCTAAAAGAAAAAAACATTGAACTTAGTTTAACTTTAAATAATGAGCTTAATGTTAAAGGAGATCAGGATAGTATTTTTCAAATTTTCAACAATATTATTGAAAATGCAATTAAATATAATGTTGAAAATGGAAAAATTAAAATTAATTCTCTGGTAACAAAAAATGAGATTGATGTTTTTATTAAAGATAGTGGTATTGGAATCAGCAGTGAGGACCTACCATATATTTTTGAAAGATTTTACAGAGCTGATAAATCTAGAAATTCTACAAATCAGGGTACAGGTATCGGCCTTGCTGTTGCTAAAGAATTAATGGAAGCTCATCAGGGTCAAATTAGCGTAGAAAGTAGTAATAATGGTACAGAATTTAAGTTGGTTTTTAAAAGGAGCAAGGATTAATTTAAAGGAATATGATTTTTTATATTGAAATAAAAAATTAGTGCATATTAATTATTTAATTATTAGATTTAAGAGGAGTGATTGGATTGGATTTAAATCGTATCTGGAATTTGTTGACATTAGGTGGACCAATGACTATACCACTTTTGATAGCTTCAATTTTTAGTCTGGCTGTAATAATCGAAAAAGCTATATTCTTTTATAGAAATAATGACAATAATTTTCGTTTAATTAAAAGAATTGAAATTTTAGTTGAAGAGGGTGACATTTTAAGTGCACTAAACGAATTAAAAGGAAAAAAGAGTACTAATGCCAAGCTTCTTTCAACAGCTTTAGCTCATAATAGTGAAGATCCTTCTCGATTAAGAGAGGTTTTGCAGGCTGTTGGAGAAGATGAAATTAAAAAAATGGAAAGACATTTGCCAATACTGGATGTTGTTGCTATGATTTCTCCTCTATTAGGTCTGTTGGGAACTGTTATGGGGATTATTAGCAGTTTTAATATTCTTGGAACAGCAGCAGGTGCTGCAAATCCAGCTCAGATTAGTTCTGGAATTGCTGCTGCACTGATCAGTACTGCTTTAGGATTAATTATTGCAATTCCAACAGCAATATTCTATTCCTATTTTGCTCATAAAGTAGAAAGAAGGGCTCATCAGATGAATTTAAGCATGGTGGAGATTGTTGATGTTGTAAGTAATAATAGAGGTGACAGTGATGTTCAAAACTACTCTTAAGAAAAAAAGTTCAATCAACATAATACCCATGATTGATGTTATATTTTTTCTTTTAGTATTTTTTATGCTTTTTACTACTTTTAGAACTACTCCTGAGGGTATTGAAATGCAGCTTCCAAAGGCAGTTACTGCAACAGAACAGGATACAGAAAATTTTATTGTCCAGATTGATTCGGATGGAAATTATTATTATCAAGACCAATCTTTAGCTTTAAATCAAATTATTTCTGAAGCGGAAGTTGCAAATAATGAAAATACTAATTTGACAATTGTAATTAGTGCTGATAAAAATACGCGGTATGAAAATGTTGTCTCTTTAATGGATGGAATGAGAAATGCAGGAATTACACAGCTGGCACTAGCTGCAGATAAAGAAGGTAGTTAATGGGATGGTGAATTTATGCCTAATAAAAATGACGATCGAAAATTACTGTTATATATAAGTGTATCAATTATACTACATTTAATAATTTTGTATTTTCTTCCAATTGGTTTTCTGCATGGGAGTGCTCAGAGTGAGAATGAATTAGATGATTATGGTTATGTACAAATGGTTGAATATCAACCTGCTCCTTTAGATGAAGAAAATGTTGACAAAAACGCTGAACTAACTGAAAAACCAGCAGAAAAAAGGCAGGAAAAAACTAAAGAAGAAGTCTTAGAAGAGCCAAAGCCAGATGAGGAACAAAAAACTGAATCAGTAAAACCTGAACCAGTAGAACCCGAAAAAAAAGAAGCAACAAAACCGGAGCCGGAACCTGTAGTTAAAGAACAGCAAAAAGCTCAGATTGAAGAAAAACCAGCTCCCAAGAAGGAGGTTAATAATTCTGAAGCGGTAGAAAAACAGAAAACTGATTCTAAGCCGGAACCTGTAAAACAGGAAGTCAAATCAGAACCAGTAACTGAAGATGTTGAGCCTAAAACTGAGACTAAATCAAAACCGGAACCGGAAGCAGAATCAAGTTCTGAAAAAACCGATATTATGGCCAGTAAAGATAGTGAAAGCGAGCTGGAAGTTGCTCAAAAAGAACCTGAAAAGAAAAAAGAAATAGAAAAAAACAAAACTGAGACAAAAGAAGAAAATATTGAAAAGCCAAAAGAAGAAAGCAGCCAGAGCTCTCAAACTAAACCAGAAGAAGTTACTCAGTCTGAACAGAAAACAGCTGAAACTAGTTCTGATGAAACCAGTACAGATAATAACACTACTCAGGAGAAGGAGGAAGTTAATCCACCACCTCCGCCTACTGCAGGTGATTTGATTGGTTTGATTGAACCACCAACTTTTCCCAAAGATTTAGTTGGAAGTCGTTCTGAGGGTACAGTTAGACTAATGGTTGAACTTTCACCAGGTGGAATTGTCAATAATATTGAGGTAGTTGAATCTTCTGGATATGATTCTATGGACAGAGTGGCTCAGCTTACTTTAGAACACGGCTGGGAATTTAAAGAGTATCAGCGTTCCTATAGAATTCCTGTCTCAGTAAGATATTATATTGATGAATCTGATAACAGTCAGGTGGAAGTAAATATTGGAGAAGTTGAATTTGTTGCTGGAGGTGAGTGATAATTAATGGAAAAATATAGAAATATAATTTTAGTGTCACTAATACTTTTATTAATCTTTTCAATTCAAACATCAGCTCAGGATAATTTTTTTCAGAATGTAGATGAAGATAATAATCTTCGATTTGGAAATGAATATATAGTAATTGTGGTTAATCAAAATCAAAACTCGCAGGGGAGGTTTGCTGTCGAAACAACTGGTGGTGCTCCAGCGCGAGAAAATGATGATAATAAACCGCTAATTTATGGCCGGCCTAATCCCTGGACATCCTATACTTCACTCTGGATTAATGATCAGAAATATGTTTTTGGTGGTTCAACAGAGAGAAGAGCTGGTGATGGGGCTAAATATGGTGAGGTTATCCAGGAACCAACAGTAGAGGATAACCAAATTGTTACCAGAACTCGTTTTGATAATATTGTAGTTGAACAGATTCTTTCAATTGTAAAAAGTTCAACAACTGGACTGGCAGATAGTGCACAGATACAGTATAGAGTTACAAATGAAGGTCAGAAAGAAGAAAAAGTTGGGCTCAGAATAATGCTTGACACTATGCTGGGGGAAAATGATGGGGCTCCCTTTAGACTTGGTGAAGACACCATTTCAACTGATAAACTATATTATGATAAACAGCTTGATGATTTCTGGCAGGCTTTTGATAGTGTTTCTAACCCTCAGGTTACTTCTCAGGGATCATTTATTGGTCCTGATGTAAGTACACCAGATAGAGTTTATTTTTCTGACTGGGGCAGTCTGGCAGATGGTGTCTGGGATTTTGATTTTAACCCGGGTCAGGATTTTATGCGTAAGGGCGAATATGAGATAGACAGTGCTATAGCAATGTACTGGGTACCTGAAATAATTGAGCCTGGAGAAACTAAAACCTATATTACAAAGTATGGACTTGGAGGTATAACAATAGTTCCTGGTATTTTGTCACTGGGAGTAACATCACCGGCAGAAGTAACATTGGATGATAATAATCAGACTTTCCCTGTGGTAGCATATTTAGAAAACACTTCCGAAATTAATGCCCGGAATGTATCAATTAAAATTGAACTTCCCGATGGTTTTAGTGCAGATCAGTTAAGCAGAAATCTTGGTGATATGGAGCCGGGAGGTATTTCTCAAATAACCTGGAATGTTAGTGCTAGTAATAGAGATAATCTTCCTGAAAATATGACCTACAGAGTTATAGTGGATGCTGACAATACAGATTCCAATGAAGTTGAAAGACGAGTCGAATTTCTTGGTCCACCTGAGCTAAATGCTGATATTACATTAATGGAGGATGTGCAATCTGTTGATGGTAGATTAGAACCCAATCCATTTAGAATTCAGGCTGAGATTAATAATTCTGGAGAAACTTCACTTTATGGAGTTGAAGCAGAATTAATACTGCCACCCGGTTTAGTTACAGCCAGCAGAGAAATTAGTAAAAAGAATATTGGAATTCTGAGAACTAATGAAAAGATTAATATAAACTGGGCAATCGAAGCCTTAAGAGTTGATGGTACTCTACCTTTTGCTTTAAAGGTTAGTGGTTTAAATAATTACCAAAAAACGATTGTTGAAGAGATTAGTTTACCAGAATTAAAACCACTTATTTTGCTCAGGGAAACCAGGGGACAGAAAGATGAGGATTATTTTGCTGTTGACATTGTTGCTGCAAATATTGCAGAAGCTGAAAATATATCCTTTACCCTCAATTATGATAGCGAAAAATTACTGTTAACTCATATCTCGCGTGGAGATTTCTTTGTTGGTGAAAATAACAATCTGCTGCCATTTAATAGGCCGGATAGATCTGAAAGAGGAAAAATTTTATTTAATCAAGAATTTCCATTTAATAAGTCAAATGGGATTATTGCAACAGTTCATTTTAAATTAAAGGAAGAGGATCCGGGGAATATAAATATTAGTAATCTAAAAGCAGTAAATGGACCTGGTAATCCTTTTAAAATTGAAATCAGAAATATTTTAGAGGAGGAAAATTAAATGTTAAAATATAAAAACATATTTTCGATAGCTTTATTATTTGTCTTAATCTTTACTTCAGGTGTTTTTGCTCAGCAGTTTGATGATGTTCCTCGTGATCACTGGGCTTATGATAGTGTTCAGTATCTGGCTGATAAAGGTTATTTAAGTCTTTATTCGGGAGAGGATTTTAATGGAGATCAACCTTTAACAAGATATGAAATGGCAGAAATTATTACTAATGTACTGCAAAATACCACCAGTGGAGCTGCTTCTCAGAATCTTTCGGAAGAAGATGTTGATGTAATTCGCGAACTTTCTCTGGAATTTAGAGATGAACTGGTTACGGTTGCTCAAAAGCAAAAGGAGTTTGAAGAAAGATTACAGAATACAGAAGATAAGAACCAGATTCAGGATGAAGATATATCTAACATTAATGTTCGGGTATCTGAACTTCAGGAAGAGGTTCAGGATATTGCTGATCATATATCCAGAATGGCAGAATTAGAAGAAAATGTTAACGGTCTGGACAACCAGATTAATAGTTTAGAAAAGGAATTAAATGCTATTAAAGAAGAAGGAGTTTCCGGACAAAAGCTGCAGGAACTGGAAGATAATCAGAGTATTAATATGACAAGAATTGAAGAATTGGAAAATAGAATTTCAGAACTTGAAGCTGAAAAGAAAGCGGCTAATAAAGAGCTGAAAGAAGAAAAGGGTTCTTTAAATACTGGTTATATACTTGGAGCACTGGCATTACTTGCTTTAATTCTTTAATTTAAAATAAGGGATTATGGTAGATTGATTATATTTTAATATCATTAAGTATCTTATATAAGGAGAATAGTCTATGCAGAAGATTCATTTTAAACAAATAATAATTACACTTGCTTTGATTTTACTGTTTAATTCAGTATTTCTACCTTATTTAATGCCTGTTTCAGAACTTAAAGCAGCATCTATAGAAAAAGAAGATATTTACACAGGTCTGGGACTTATGTTTTTGCTTGTTGTTCTTTCCGGTGGTAAAAGCAGTAATAAAGAAGTTGCAGTAAGGGATGATTTTTATAGTTACAAAAATTTTAGTGCAGATGAAATTGAAATACTGGCAAGTATAATTAATGCGGAGGCGCGTGGTGAAAGCTACCAGGGCAAAGTGGCAGTAGGAGCGGTTATAATTAATAGGGTTTATCATCCTTCATTTCCAAATTCAATTAGAGAGGTTGTTTATCAAACTGGGCAATTTACTCCAGTTGAAAATGGGATGATTGATTTATCACCAGATAATGATTCTTTTAAGGCTGCCTATGATGCTGTAAGCGGTCTGGATCCAAGTCAGGGAAGCCTTTATTTTTATAATCCTGCTAAATCAAGAAACCCTGAGTTTTTTGCTAAAAGAGATAAGGTAGTAACTATTGGCAACCATGTGTTTTTAAAATAAAAACTTATTTAGCTTAAATAAAAACCTCAGTCATATGACTGAGGTTTTTTATCTTTGATTATTAAGTTTTATTCCACTTCAATAATTTTTTTGACAGCCACTATTTTTTCAAAATCAAGTTCTTTTGTAACCTGATACATATTACCTCCCGGTGAGGTTTCTGGTATATCAGCGACAACTATTTCATTTATTTCTCCATTTTTAGCAGCAATTAATATTTTATCATCTCTGGCTGCTGTGACCGCTCCTGCAAGTTTGTATTTGCTATTAGAAAAGATTCTAATTCCTTTACCATTTCTTTTTTGAGATCTAAAATTGTTTAATTTAATTTTATTAGCTCTACCATCCTCACTAATTGAGATTAAGAAATCATTTTTATCAAAAATGTTAAAGTATATTACATGATCATTCTTGCTTAAATTGATTGCTCTACTGCCAAGAGTATTCCGACCGGTAGTCGAGAAGGTATCCCCGCTAAATCTAATTAAATAACCATTTTTGCTAACAACAATTATATCTTCTATCGCATTTGTTTTTTCAACATTGACTAAGCTATCATTGTCCAGTTTGATTGCTCTAATATGGCTATAATTGGTCCTATATTCATCGACATTACTCCTTTTGACCAAACCAGAACGAGTAACAAAGGTATAATATTGATTCTGATTCTTATTCTGTTCCTTATCTAAAATATTTAATGAAATAATATTTTCCTTGATTGGAATCTGAAGATATTTACTTAAATTATCTCCGGTAGCAAGTCCGTGATGTTCTTCAATATCATGGACCTGTAAATTATATACTTCTCCCTGATCACTAAAAAAGAGAAGTTGATCTAACGAAGAACCTTCAACTGCTGCAACGAGATAGTCGTTTTTAGCCGCTCTTAGATTCTTGAATTCTTCATTTCGTTTAATAATTCCCCGGTAGGATAGTGATAAAACAGCATTTTTCTCTTTGATCAGATCATCTTTAGTTATTTCAGCTTTACTGTCATCAGCAATTATTTCGGTTCGCCGCTGATCATCAAAGCTTTTTTTGATTTCTTTAAGTTCATCACGGAGTACATTATTCAATTCATCCTCGTTATTTAAAATGTTTTTATAATACTTAATTTTCTCAGCTAGATCCTCTCTTTCAGCTTCCAGCTTTTCAAATTCCATTCCTACCAGACGCTGCAGCTGCATCTCCAGAATTGACTGGGCCTGTTGTTTTGATATATCAAGTTCCTGCATTAATTTTTCCCTGGCTTCTTTTTTTGATTGAGAGTTTCTAATTACCTTAATTACTATATCAAGCTCATCGATTGCTCTTTTTAGACCTGCTAAAATATGATAACGATTTTCGGATTTATTTAAGTTATATTGAGTATGATTTTTAATAACCTGTTTGCGGAAATCTAAAAAGTGATTCAAAATCTCGAGCAGCCCCATCACAACTGGCTTTTTATCATTGAGGGCCAAAAGATTAATCCGAAAATTAGTCTGCAGATTTGTGTATTTATAAAGTCTATTTAATGTTAATTGTGGATCTGCCTTACTTTTTAATTCAATCACAATTCTAATTCCCTTTTTATCTGATTCATCTCTTAAATCAGAAACTGCTGATATTTTTCCTTTGTTAACCAGATCAGCAATTTCTTCAATTAATTTTGCTTTATTAACCTGATATGGGATTTCGGTAATAATTAGATTTTGATGTCTTCCTTCTTTTTCAACTTTACTTTTAGCTCTTAAAGTTATTTTCCCTTTACCATTTTGATAGGCTGATTTTATACCGTCATTGCCAACTATAGCTGCACCGGTTGGAAAATCAGGACCGGGTAGATGATTTTTAATAATTGTCTCCAGTCTGGCGTTAGGATAGTCGAGAAGGTGAATTAAAGCATCTATTACCTCTCCTAAATTATGAGGTGGTATAGAAGTACTCATTCCAACAGCAATACCACTGGAGCCGTTAACTAACAGATTTGGTATTTTTGAGGGCAGCACTTCAGGTTCCTGCAGACTGCCGTCAAAATTATCAATAAAATTAACAGTTTCTTCATCTATATTGTCTAAAAGTGCTTCAGCAATTTCAGTTAATTTTGTTTCAGTATATCGCATGGCAGCAGCACTATCACCATCAATTGAACCGAAATTACCATGGCCATCGATTAACTGATAACGCTGGTTAAAATCCTGAGCCATCCTGACCATAGCATCATAAACAGCACTGTCACCGTGAGGATGAAATTTACCTAAAACTTCACCGACCAGGCGAGCTGATTTTTTGTGAGGACGGTTATGCAAAAGCCCAAGTTCCCTCGCAGCATAAAGTATTCTTCTATGTACCGGTTTTAAACCATCTCTAACATCAGGCAGAGCCCTGCCAATAATTACACTAAGTGAATAATTCAGGTAAGCATCTTTCATTTTATCTTCAATTGCAATTGGATAAATTTCTTCTTTCATTATCTATCTCCTCTCAAATTTAATCGTTTTCTGCTAATTTATAATATCATTCTTATCATAGAATTTGCAAATTTAAAGCTTAAACGACTGGCATTCTCTAAATCTCTTTGTTATAATAATGAAATGGAGGATGGTGAAGACTTATGGATACACTTTTTGATAATGTAGATTATAATGCTGATCAGATACAGGTGCTTAAAGGTCTGGAAGCAGTTCGTAAAAGACCGGGAATGTATATTGGAAGTACAGGGATAAAAGGTTTACATCACCTTGTCTGGGAGGTAGTAGATAACAGTATAGATGAATTTTTAGCTGGAAATGGTGATCAAATTAAGGTTACTATTCACGAAGGGGAAGAAGTTACGGTCGAAGATTTTGGTCGTGGTATCCCGGCGGATATTCATCAGGATACTGGCCTGCCTGCTGTAGAAGTAGTTCTGACAACTCTGCATGCGGGAGGAAAATTTAATAATAATAGTTATAAGGTTTCCGGTGGGCTGCATGGGGTTGGTGTCTCAGTAGTTAATGCACTTTCCGAAAAGTTAACGATTACAACTCACTGGAAAGGAAATAAATATCAGCAGCACTATAAAAAAGGAATTCCGCAGGATAAATTACAGAAGATTGGTAAAACTGATCGCAGTGGTACAGTGATTCGCTTTAAACCTGATTCGGAAATCTTTACAGCTACAGAATTTAAATATGAAAATTTAGCTCATCGACTGCAGGAATCTGCTTATCTCAATAAAGAATTGACTCTTATTTTAAGAGATGAACGGGGAAAAGAGGTTGTAGAGGAAAATTTTCAGTATGATGGTGGAATAAAAGCTTTTGTAGAATTTTTAAATAAGGATCGTAATGTAATTAATGATGATATTATATATTTTGAGTCAAAACCTGATGAGTATGAGGTTGAAATAGCAGTTCAGTATAACGATGGTTATAATGAACGGATTTATTCTTATGCTAATAATATTAATACTGTGGACGGTGGTTATCACCTGACTGGTTTTAAAACCGCCTTAACCAGATCTATTAATAATTTTGCTAAAAATAATAATCAGCTTCCGGCCAGGATATCTTCTCTGAATGGAAAGGACGTTAGAGAAGGTATAACAGCTGTCATTAATGTTAAACTACCGGAACCACAGTTTGAAGGACAGACAAAAACAAAATTAGGAAATAGCGAAATTCGAAGCATTGTAGAGAGCGAAGTTTATGAATATCTGAGTTTATATTTTGACACCAACCCAGAACTGGCTAAAAAAGTAATTGATAAAGCAGTTCAGGCAGTTAGAGCTCGTAAAGCATCCAAAAAGGCAAGAGAACTAACTAAAAGAAAAACTGCTCTTTCTTCTAATTCACTGCCCGGTAAACTAGCCGACTGCAGCAGCAAAAAAGCCGAAAAAAGCGAACTTTTCATAGTTGAGGGAGATTCAGCTGGTGGTTCGGCAAAACAGGGGAGAGAACGTAAATTTCAGGCTATTTTACCGCTTAAAGGTAAAATATTAAATGTAGAGAGAGCAAGGCTGGATAAAATTTTAAACAATAAAGAGGTAGCTTCAATCATTACAGCCCTGGGAGCCGGGATTGGAGAAGATTTTAATCTCAAGAAGTTGCGTTATCATAAAATTATTATCATGACTGATGCTGATGTGGATGGGGCTCATATTGCTACATTAATTTTAACTCTTTTCTATCGCTATATGCCTGAGCTTATTGATCATGGTCATATTTATCTGGCCAAACCTCCTTTATATAAGGTTACTAAACGAGGTAAAAGTCATTATTTATACAGTGATCAGGAATTAGAAGATTTTAGAGCAGCAAATGAGAAAAACAATTTTTCTCTGCAGAGATATAAGGGGCTGGGAGAAATGAATCCAGAGCAACTCTGGGATACAACCATGGATCCTGAAAATCGAGTGCTGCAGAAGGTCGAAATTGATGATGATATTGAAGCTGATGATATATTTACCCGTCTGATGGGATCAAATGCTTCTTTGAGAAAAGAATTTATCTTTAACAATGCAGAACTTGCCCAGACTATAGATGTTTAACAGTTAAAAGTTATTGAGGTGGTGATTTTTTGTCAGCTAAAAGAAAATACAATAATATATTTTCAAAAATAATTTTAGTGTTTTTACTCGGTCTGACAGTAGGCTTAATTGCTCTTATTTATAACCATCTTTTAGATTTTTTTACTTTTTCGCTGATTGATATAGGAATGGAACTGACTTTTTATAATCGCCTTACATTTTTATTTTTGCCTGCACTGGGGGGGTTACTGGTTGGATTTATAATAAAATATGGCAGCATGTCCGCTAAAGGACATGGTATTCCCGCCATTTTGTCTTCAATCAAAAGTAAAGAACGACATTTAACATATCGTGATCTTTTAACTGAGGGTTTTGCCTCGGCGATTACTATTTCCAGTGGAGGTTCAGGTGGAAGAATTGGACCAATTGTTGAGATTGGAGCCGGAATGGGAGATCTGATTGCCTATAAGCTTGACTTTGATCTTTTTGACTATCAAACCTTTTTAGGGTGTGGCGCTGCTGCCGGTATTGCTGGTTTATTTCATGCTCCTCTGGGTGGGATTATGTTTGTAACCGAAATATTATATAATAAAATAGAAAAAAACCGCCTGATAATGGTTGCTATTTCTGCTATTTCTGCAGATATGGTAGTTCGCTGGAGTGGGAAGGATCTTTTTCTGGCTGATCTAAATCTGGGACAGGTGGGGAGTGCCTATAATTTCTTAGCAGCTGCTTTAATTGGAGTTTTTGCAGCAGTTTTGGCAGTGGTTTTTGTTGCTATTTTGCGTCAGCTTTCAAATAGATTTGACCGTTTACCGATTGACATTATTTTCAAACCGGCTTTAGGTGGATTGCTGCTTGGCATAATTGCTTTTAAACTTCCTGAGATTATGGGTTCGGGAAATAGAATTATTGTATCTTTATTTAATCAGCTGGAATATAATTTAGGATTTTTATTTTTGCTTATTATATTCAAAATCCTGGCAACTTCGCTAACTCTTGGTTCTGGTGGTTCAGGCGGGATATTTTCGCCCTCGCTTTTTATCGGCAGCCTTACTGGTATAATTATTGGGACTTTATTTTATAGATTTTTACCTTTTTTAAATGGTTCCCCTTCTTTGTATGCCTTAATTGGAATGGCCGCAGTAATCAGCGCGGTTATTAGAGCACCTCTGACAGCTACTTTTATTATATTGGAGTTTACCCATAATTACAGTCTGACAATTCCTCTTTTAATTGCCTCTCTTATTGCGGAAAGAATAGCAGATATGAGTGGCTTAAAATCAGCCTATTCTCCGGAATATTTTGAACGTCTGTGAACAGTAAAAACTTGACATTTCAGCTATTTCTGTTTTATAATTAGTTAAGTAAATAAATATTAAAATGAGGAAGGAGAGACTTAATATGCAGAAGTATCAGTGCACAGTTTGTATGTACATTTATGATCCAGAAGAAGGAGATCCTGTAGGTGGAATTGAGCCAGGAACATCTTTTGAAGATCTCCCAGATGACTGGACATGTCCTGAATGTGGTGTAGGTAAAGATATGTTCGAACCATATGATGGCTAATATTACTTATATTTTAATATTTTTAAAAGCTGGGGCTTGAACCCCAGTTTTTATTTTACTTTCAAAATTAATTATAGTATAATAACTTCGAATAAGATACAGGGCGGGGGAAAAAATGAATTTAAAGAAAAAGAATTTAACACCAGCTCAATACTTAGTGAGTGGCTATTTTGTAATTATTATGCTCGGATCACTACTTTTGATGCTGCCAGTTGCCACAACTGACGGCCAGGGTTTGGGAGCCGTTGATGCAGTTTTTACAGCTACTTCAGCTACCTGTGTAACCGGTCTGATTGTAGTAAATACAAAGGAAGCCTTTACAATTTTTGGCTCCACAGTTATAATGTTTTTAATTCAGATTGGTGGACTCGGAATTATGTCTATGTCCACTCTCTTTGCCTTTATAGTTGGTAAAAAAATAAGTTTAAAAGAAAGGTTGATTATCCAGGAAGATCTTAATCAATATCAGATTTCCGGTATGGTCAGGCTTGTCCAGTATCTTTTAGGTTTTACTTTTGCTATTGAAGGTACTGCAGCAGCAATTTTATTTTTGCGTTTGAGTCAGGATTATCCATTTTGGAAATCTGTTTATTTATCAATTTTTCATGCAGTTTCAGCATTTAATAATGCCGGTTTTGATCTTTTCGGTAATAGTCTGGAAAATTTTACTGGAGATTTAACAATTAATATAGTCATTATGGCTTTGATTATTCTTGGTGGAATTGGTTTTGGTGTAATGATGGAAGCCTATAATCGGGTAAAATTTAAAAAGACTACTCTGCAGACAAAAATAGTTATTGTAATGACACTGGCTTTACTTGTCTTTGGATTTATTAGTTTTTTTATTTTAGAGTATAACAACACCCTTGCTGGTTTACCACTGCTTGATAAAACTCTGGGAGCAATGTTTCTTTCAGTGACACCTCGTACTGCAGGTTTTAACACAGTTC
Source organism: Halanaerobium sp. ST460_2HS_T2 (assembly GCF_003337665.1). Lineage (NCBI taxonomy): Bacteria > Bacillati > Bacillota > Clostridia > Halanaerobiales > Halanaerobiaceae > Halanaerobium > Halanaerobium sp. ST460_2HS_T2. Next base: position 601 of record NZ_QPJF01000016.1, on the reverse strand, counting down.
CAACTGGAGCTCTAAAACAGTCTTCATTATTTTTAATTATTGTTCTGATGTTTATTGGTGCTTCACCAGGTTCAACGGGTGGTGGAATTAAAACTACAACTTTTGGTGTTATTCTGGTGACAATGAAAAATATGATTACTGGAAAAGAAGATATGGAAATATATAATAGACGTTTTGAAAAACAGATTGTTTATAAAGCTTTTACAATTACAATGCTTGCTGCCGGACTTGTTATTCTTGTTACAACATTATTATTGATCATTGAGGATTTTAGATTTATTGATGCTTTATTTGAAACAGTATCTGCTTTTGGAACAGTTGGTTTATCTACAGGCATTACAGGTCAGTTATCAGACATTAGTAGAGTTCTGATTACTATTACTATGTTTGCAGGTCGGGTAGGACCACTGACTCTGGCGGTGGCAATTGGAGAAAAACAGCGAAAAGGAACTTATCATTATCCAACCGAAAAAGTAATGGTTGGATAAGTAATTAGAAGTTTATTTGATAACGTCAAATAAAATATGATAGTTACCATAAAATGTAAGTAAATAGTAATAGAGTATCACTAATTTTAATTATAATAAAAATCTTAAGAATG